>NZ_JCAMOT010000025.1:0-129448 GCF_059512425.1 Bradyrhizobium sp. Leo78 | reverse complement strand
CGCAACGTTCGTGACGATCGCGAGCCGCCCCTCATCTGGGTGAGACGCGCGGAGTTAAATCACTGATTTGCCCGACGACGGAAGCGGAATGTTTTTTGCGTGAGGGGTGGACGGGGCAAATCAGTTTGAAATTGCTCGCGAATTTTTCTCCGCCGTCATTCCGGGGCGTCCGAAGGACGAGCCCGGAATCCATTTCTCCGCCTGCGCATGCGGCCCGATGGATTCTCTGATGTGCAATTGCACATCGTAGCTCGCGCTACGCGCGCCCCGGAATGACGGCGAGAGCGGAGTGCGCCGCGCGACTACGCCGGGCCGTTGGGCACGTCGGAGAAGCGTGTCAGCCACGCCACCGGCCCGATGCTGGCGGCGATGATCAGGAGCGCTGCGAGTGCGCCTTCCTCGAAGCTGCCGCGGCTGGCGTACTGGTAGATCGAGGTCGACAGCGTCTCGACATTCAGCGGGCGCAGCAGAAGCGTTGCTGGCAACTCCTTCAGGCAATCGACGAACACGATGATGGCGGCGCCGAACAGGGCGGGCTTCAACAGCGGCAGGTGGATCCGGTGCAGAATCGTGGCCTGACCGGCGCCGACGGCGCGCGCGCTCTCGTCATAATCGCGTGGGATCTGCTCGAAGCCGGCTTTGATCAAGCCGGTCGGCACCGCCAGGAAGCGGATCGCGTAGGCCATCACCACGGCTGAGCCCGAGCCCATCAGGATCAATCCCGGCAGCGATCCTCCGGTCCACCCGGCGAGCGCGTTCAGGGCGTTATCGACGGCCAGCACCGGCGCGAGCAGGCCAAGCGCGATCACGAGGCCGGGCAACGCGTAGCCGGCCTGCGAGATGTTCATCGCGATATGCTGCAACGGACTTGGCCGCCAGCGATGGGCGATGATGGTGGAGAACCCGAGCAGCAGCGCCAGCAGCGTGGCCAGGGTTGCAAACGCGACCGAGTGGAACGCGTGGCGCCACAGCGACGCATCGAAATTGGCGAGCAGCCCGCGCCTGGCGCTTTGATGCACGAGATAGAGCAGCGGCACGACGAAGCCGATCAGCACCGGCAGCAGGCATGTTGCGAATACCGACCACGCTCGAGCGCCGACCAGCGGTGTTCGCGGCGTGAGCCGCGGGCTTTCGGCGGCGAGTTCGGCATTGGTATTGCGGCGGCCGTAGCGCTCCATGAGGACGAGCCCGGCGACGATGGCGAGCATCAGGCAGGCGAGCTGCGAAGCACCGGCGAGGCTGCCGCGGTTGAGCCAGGTCGTGAAGATCGAAACCGTCAGCGTGCGGATGCCGAGATATTCGCTGGCGCCGATATCGTTCAACGTCTCCAGCGACACAAGCGCCACGCCGACCGCAAGCGCCGGCCGCGCCATCGGCAGCGAGACGCGCCAGAACACGGTCCATTTGCCGGCGCCGAGCGTCTTCGCGACCTCCGCGAATTCTGCCGTCTGAAACTGGAACATCGCCCGCGCCGACAGATAGACGTAGGGGTAGAGCACCAGTCCGATCACGACAATCGCGCCGGGCAGGGATCGCAGATTGGGCAGCCAGCCCACGGCGTCACGGAGCGGCAGCCAGATCCCGAGCGTGCGATGGACAAGGCCGAGCGGCTCGAACAAATCGGCATAGACATAGGCCGCGAGATAGGTCGGGACCGCCAGCGGCAGCGGCATCAGCCACAGCAGTATGCCGCGGCCGCGGAAATCATAGCGCGAGATCAGCCACGCCGTGCCGGCACCGAGCAGAAGCGTCAGCGCACCGACACCGGCGAGCAGGAGCGCAGTGTCGATCATCGCCGCCGGCAGCACGTAGTTGATCAGGTCGTGCCACACCTCCGGTGCCGGCTGCATGGCAAGCGACACGATCGAGATGACGGGCGCGGCGACAAGCGCCGCAGTCGCCACCGCGATCGCCGCGGCGATTCGCCCGGCGTAGACGCGTCGTCGAGGTGATTGGCCGGACCGGCTGCTTCCCTTCACCTCTCCCGCTTGCGGGGGAGGTCGCCGTGCTCGTAGAGCGCGGCGGGTGGAGGCTCTCTCCACTGGGGGAGTGTGAATCGCGGAAGCAACTCCACCCCGGCCCTCCCCCGCAGGCGGGGGAGGGGGCGAAGCAGAGAGGTCAGTTGTCAAAGCCGACCTTGTCCACCAGCGTTGCCGCCGCCTTGCGGCTCGCGGCGATCTTCGAGATCGGCAGGCTGTCGGCATTCAGCGTGCCGTAGCCCGCGATGGTGGGATTGACCGCAACGCCGGCACGAACCGGATATTCGTAGTTCTGGTCGGCGTACAACTGCTGTGCCTGCTCGCCGGCGAGCCATTCGATCAGCTTCACGGCGTTGGCCTTGTTGGGCGCATGCTTGGCGAGCAGCACGCCGGACAGATTGACATGGGTGCCGCCGCCCTCGAAGGTCGGCAGGACGACGCGGGTCGCCTCCGCCCACGGCTTCTTGTCGGGATCGTTGTTCATCATCAGCGCCCAGTAATAGGTGTTGCCGATGCCGATGTCGCATTTGCCCGCGGCGACGTCGCGCGCGGCTTCGCGATCGCCGCCCGACGGCTTTTGCGCCAGATTGGCCTTGACGCCACGCAGCCATTCCTCGGCCTTGGCCTCGCCGTGCTTGGCCACGTAGGCCGCGAACAGCGCATTGTTGTAGATGTGCTGGCCGGAGCGGATGCAGATCTTGCCTTTCCACTTGGGGTCGGCGAGCTCCTCATAGGTGATCTTGTCCTGCTTGACGCGGTCCCTGGAGGCATAGATCACGCGAGCGCGCATGGAGATGCCGGCCCAATGCCCGTCCGGATCGCGATATTGCGCCGGGACGATCTTCTCGACCACCTCCGACTTGATCGGCTGGGTCACGCCGGCCTGTACCGCTTCGTCGATGCGGCCGATATCAACCGTCAAGAGCACATCGGCCGGGCTGTTGGCGCCCTCCGCCTTGATGCGCTGCTCCAGCCCTGAACTCGCCGAGACGACATTGACCTTGATGCCGGTGTCCTTGGTGAAGGCATCGAACAGTGGCTGGATCAGCTTGGTCTCGCGATAGGTGTAAACGTTGACTTCGCCATTGTCGGCTGATGCGGTCGAGACGGCGGGCAAGGTCAGGCACAGCGCCGCCGCTGACGCGGCGAGGACGCGAAAGTTGATCATGAGGCTGCTCCGGCAGGATGTCACGCGGTACCGGAGTGCCTAGCGCAGGCGACGCCAAGATGTCCGCGACCCGATGTCGCGAACGGCCTGATTTAGAGTGATTCCAGCGTAACGACTTAGAGCGATTCCAAATTTGGATTCCACGACTCGGCGGAGTGTCGTCGGGGCCGGGCATTTTCCTCCAGGCCTTGTTGTTCACCTTGTTCGTCAGAACGCGGGATGGCAGTATCGCCCCCTCATAAGCAAAATCGGACAGGACCATGCCGCTCGTCCGGATCTGGGTCTATGACGGCATCCTCGCCTCCGGCGTGGCGGGAGCGATCGACGTCTTCACAGCGGCCAATGCGGTATGGGCAGAACGGCCTCACCATCGCGGGGCAAGAGCGCCGCTGCTGCAATGGCGGGTCGAGTCGCTGGACGGCAAGGCGGTCGAGACCGCTTCGGGCCAGGTCATCGAGGTCGACGGGCCGATCAGCGCACGCGCCGCCGTGGATGCGGTGGTCGTGCCGGGACCCTTCGTTGTCAACATCGAGCGCTTCTTCGAAAGAATCGACATTGTCGAACCGTTGCTCACTGCGCTGCGCCGCCAGCACGCGCGCGGCGCGCTGCTCGCCTCCTACTGTACCGGTAGTTTCATTCTCGCCGAGGCCGGCCTGCTCGACGGTGGCGTTGCCACGACGCATTGGGCGAAGGCGAAGGCATTCGCCAAACGTTACCCCGAAGTGGACCTCCGGGTCTCGGAAATCCTGACCGAGCAGAACCGCATCGTCTGCTCCGCCGCGGTGACGACGTCGCTCAACCTGGCGCTTCGCCTGGTTGAGAAATTTGCTGGCCTCGAAGTGGCGGCGGAAACCGGCAAGTTGATGCTGATCGACTCAAACCGCGTGTCGCAGACCTCCTACGCCAGCATGCCGAGCGCGCCGCAGCATTCGGACGCGCTGGTGGCACGGGCGCAGCGCTGGATGGAAAAGTCACTACAACATGGGTTCAGCCTCGCCGAACTCGCGCAGCATCTTGCGGTCAGCGAGCGCACGCTCAATCGCCGCTTCAAGCTCGCGACCGGCGAGGCGCCGCTCCATTACCTGCAAGCGCTGCGCGTCGACGTGGCAAAGCGGCTGCTCGAAACCAAAGGCTTGAGCGTCGATGCGGTCAGCGCCCGTGTCGGCTACAACGATCTCTCCACCTTCCGTCGCCTGTTCAAGCGCGAAACCGGGCTTTCGCCTCGCGAATATCAACGCCGTTTCGCGCGCCGTAACGCCCGCGCTGCGCCGGCTGCGTAGCCGCGCCTGTCCGAATTTCCTCGAAACATGGCGATACTGCCACTGTCAGCAGAACCGCTCAGCATCTAGACCTCGGCTTGCGAACGAGCTCAGGAGGTCTTTATGCCGATGATCGATGTCACCATTCCGGAGGGCGCGCTGAAACCGGAAGCCGAAGCGCGGCTGATCAAGGAACTCGGCGATCTCCTGATCGGGCACGAGGGATTCGACCCCACCAATGAGGTCGCCCAAAGCGTGACGGTCGTGTACCTGCATCGGCCGGCCGCCGTCTATGTCGCGGGCCAACACTCGGCCTCGCCGCGATACCGTATCGTCCCGACGGTGCCCGAAGGGCAGTACACGGAAGCTTCGCGCAGGGCCTTGGTGAAGGACGTCACCGACGCCGTGGTGCGCGCCGACGGCGGTACGTTCGAGGACGTCGCGCCGCGCGTCTGGGTATTTCCGACCGAGGTGCCGGACGGCCAATGGGGCAGCCGCGGCGCGATCCGTCCGTTGCCGGACATCCAGGCCTTCATCGCCGGCGAGCATGAGCGAAAGGTCGGCGAGGAGCGATTGGCACGGCGGCGCCGCGTGAAGGCGCTCGAACTCTTGGCCGGCGCGCTTGATGCCGCGCGCAAGGGGATCGATTGATGCGTCGTCCTGCAGCGTCCCCCGAAGTGCCGACAATTTGGGCAGCGCGCCCAGCTAATGCGTTTCCCCTCGGGGAAGTCTGCGCCTAGTCTTCCTTGCCGGGAGGTGGAGTTCGGATGCGGGCGATCCTGGATTATTGCGGCGGGGCAGTTCGGCGGCAGGTGCCGGCCGGCACGCTCATCATCCACGAGGGTGGCAAGACCGGGCATCTGTTCGTGCTGATCGAAGGGCGGCTGGAGGTGATCAAGGGCGATGCCGTGGTCGCGGTGCTCGCTGAGCCCGGCGCCGTGCTCGGTGAGATGAGTGTGCTGCTCGATCAGCCGCACACCGCAACGGTGCGCGCTGCATCCGACTCGCTGGTCTATGAATTCGATGATGCGGCGACCTTCCTGCGCGAGCAACCGGAAGTGGCGCTGCTGATGGCCCGGCTGCTCGCGCAACGGCTCAACGTCGCCACCACCTATCTCGCCGATCTCATGCACCAATATGCCGACCATGGCACGCATCTGGCGATGGTCGGCGAGATCCTGCAGAGCATGATCAACCTGCCGCCGATGCAGGTCGCGCTAGGATCGGATCGGCAATCAGACCCAAGGATGTGAGCCAGGGCGGCGGGTGCTCGATCCGGGCGGCCGGCTGCAGCGATGCGTTGAGATCGATGGTCTGCTCCTCGCCCGGCGCCAGCCAGAACGCGCTGCCCTCATTGATATCAAGTACGATACAAGTCGGCGGACGGCCGGGCATGCGGCCGGTGTTGAACACCCAGGTCGCGCCTAACCGATCGAACCACGAGCCATCAGGAATGAACGGCGACTGGTGCACATGGCCTGATATCACCATGGACGGCTGATGGCGCTGGATCCATTGCACCAGCTCGACATCGCCGAAGAAGCGCTTGCCGCCCCAGCTCGTCGGCGAGTTTGCGGGCGGCGCGTGATGCACCCAGATCCAATTCGCGGGCCGGTTGACGGCGGCGTTACGAAGCTGCGCGTCGAGCCGCTCCTTCACCTTTGGGCCGTCCCACCACGGGCACACCGTGAACAGCGTATCGCCGATCGTCAGATTGTCGCCGTCGCCGGCGATCCCGAGCTCCCTGACGTCAGAGACCCAGCGCGCGATCTTCTCGCCGTCGGGATTGCGTTCGTCGAGATCGTGATTGCCGGAGCAGAGGATGACGCGGGTGCGGGCTGCGAGCAGCGAAAGATATTTCTTCACCACGACGATCTGGGCGCGGAAATCGACGATCGATGAGATGTCGAGCGCATCGCCGGCAAAGATCACCAGGTCGAATTGCGGCGCCGCCGCGAGCAGCCAGTCGAACTGCGGCAATGAATAATGCAGATCGGCAACGACCAGGCAGCGCATGGGACCTCGATCAGGATCCGATGGGGTGAAATCAAATTGCTCAGGAATTGGGCGCGTCAGGCGCCGATGCATTCACGTCGGGAAAATCGAGCAATAATTGTGCCGTGTCGCATCCTGCGAACGCGACACATCCCCGCAGCGCCGTGGCCCGGGTGCAGCGCAACGTAACCAGGGCCGCTCGCGAACGCGGATGCGCCTGTCCCGGGTTGCGCTGGGCTTCACCCGGGCTACGGGATCGTGCTCACGCCCGCGCGGTGGCGTGGGGGAACGCCACTTCGATCAGGGTGCCGGAGCGGCCCCCGGTCTTGATGTGGAATCTGGCGCGGTTGGCCTCGACCAGTGCCTTCGTCAGCGACAGGCTGACGGCGGAGCCCTCGGTGGTCTGGTCCGACGGCGCCGGCGTGCGGAACGGTTCGAGGGCTGCGGCGACCTCGTTGTCGTTGAGGCTCTGTCCGGTGTCGCGGACGCGCAGCATCACCTCGCCGAAATCGGACAATGCGGTCGAGACGATGACCTGGCCGCCCGCATTGGCGAGATGGATCGAGTTGCCGATCAGATTGAGCGTGATCTGGCGCAGCGCGCGCGCATCCGCCAGCACCGGCGGCAGCATATGCGCAAGCGAGGTGCGGATGATGATGCGCTCGCGATTGGCCTGCGGCTGCATCACCGCGACGCAGCTTTCGACCATCTCATTCAGGTTCTGGTCGGTGAGGGCGAGATCGAGCTTGCCGGTCTCGATTCGCGAAAGGTCGAGCAGATCGTTGATGATCGCCAGCACGTGCTCGCCGGAGGCGCGGATGTCCTTCATGTATTCGAGATAGCGCTCGTTGCCGAGTGTGCCGAAACGCTCGCCGATCATCACTTCGGCAAAGCCGATGATGGCGTTCAACGGCGTGCGCACTTCGTGGCTGATCCGCGCCAGCATGTCGGCCTTCGCGATCGCCGCGCGCTCGGCGAGGCGCTTGGCCTCGCGCAGCTCGCTCTCGCTCTTCTTGGCCTGCGACAGATCGCGGAACACTGCAAAGAAGTTCGGCCCGTCGGCGCGGGTGCGGCCCATGGTGATCGACAGCGGCACGAGGCCGCCCTGGCGCACGCGCCCGAGCCCCTCGCGGCCGTGGTCGAGCAGGCTCGCGACACCTTCGCCCTTGATGCTCTCAAGATAGTCGAGCATGACGCGCTGGCTTTCGGGCGCAAAGAGATCGGCGAGGTTGCGCTGCACGAGCTCGTCGCCGTCATAGCCGAACAGCGCCTCGGCGCTGCGGTTGCAGGAATTGATGTTGCCCTCGGCATCGAACATCACGACACCCTCGGCCGCGGTGTCGAGGATGGCGCCGAGCTCCTCGGCATCGGCCAGTCCTGTCCCCGGCGGTACGTCAGGCGGAAGCGGCTCCGCCGCCATCGCCGCCGCAATGGCCGCGCCCTCATCGCGCCGCTCGGCGAAGATCAAGGCGAGCGCGGAATCGCCGTCCCAGGAGATCGTGTGAAGGTGCGCCTCGGCGCTCGGATGGCCGGCATCGCCATGCGGCGGGGCTGCTGCGATCCGCACCGGCGTGCCAGAGTCGGAGGTGCTGCTGGTGGCCGAGACGCCGGGCTCGACATAAAGCGCATCCAGTCCGCCGGCATCCTCAAGCGCGCGCACGCTCTCATATCCCATCCGCTCAAGGAAAGCGGGGTTGGCATAGAGCAGGCGGTCGAGCCGGTAGATCAGGACACCGGTCGGCATGAGGTCGAGCAGCGCGCGGTCGCGCCTGGCTTCGCCGCGCGGTGCCGGCTCGGGCTCGCTCAGCCATTCCGGCGCGACAGTCGCCGGCGCGACAGTCGCCGGCTGTTCCGCGCTCGGTGGCTCGAAAGCGGGTTCGTGCGCTTCCGCAGGCGGGGGCGGCGCTTCGGCGATCGGCTCTTCGGTGGCCGATGGCGTCGGCGCTGCCGCGAGCTGGCTTTCGAGCCGTGCCGATAATTGCCGCGCCAGTTCGTTGAAGGCGTTGTTCTCGACCGGCGTCAGCGACGGCGGCTTCGGTTCGCCGGGCGGACGGAATGGCAGCACGTTGCCGGGCGCCTCCACCGGCGTTTCCGTTGAGATGTCCTTGGGCGTATCCAAAATCGTTTCCAAATCGCTCTGTTGTGAAATCTCGGACGCGTTCGGCTCGGGCAGTTCGGCACTGGTTGCAGTTGCCGCAGCGGGCTCTGTCGGCGGCGCCGCGCCGGATGAGACCTCGGGGCGCGGCGCCTCTCGCACCTCGGATCGTTCAGGCTCGGCCGGAATTGTGTCGGCGGACAGTGGCTGGGCCGGCGGTCCACTGAAAAATTCGTAGCGGCGCAGCGCCTCCAGCCGCGCCAGACCGTCGAAATCGCGGCAGACGCCAAAGCCGCGATAGCCGGCGAAATTGCGCGCGCGGTCGAAAATCGGCAGGCCCGACAATTCGATCCTGAGCCGGCCGCCGCCATCGACCGGCCAGTTCAGCGTGATGCCGCTCCAGGTGTCCTGGGTGGCAAAGGCCTTCATTATCAGTCCTTCGGGATCGAGGCCGAACCTGTCGGCGATGTCGCTCCACAGCCGGCCGAAGCCGGCCGCGGCCTGCACGCCGATCAGCCGGGTGAACTCGTCCGAGCCGAGCGAGAAGCGGCCTTCGCGGTCCATCTGCCACATGAAGCGCAGCGGGGTGCGGCGCGTATTCGGCAGCGGCTCGTCATGCCATGACGGCGTCTTTTCGGACGCGCCGGCCGGCGTGCGTCCATCCGGCGTCGTGTAGGACAAGGGCGTTGCGACCGGCGCCGACGGCTCGTCGGCGACCGGCGCGATGAAGGGCGAGGGCTCGGCTTCCTCGGGGTCCGTATCCAGCGCGTCGAACAGCGCGAATTCGGCGGGCGCTTCCCCTGACAAAGCGGGCTGCTCGTAGAATGGCTGCCTGGCCGCAGGGCCGGCCGTGGTTTCCGGCGGAGAAGGCGCGACCTCGGTCTCTGTGACCGCGGGCATCAGCAGCGCGATGAGGCCGACATCCGCGCCGCTGCCGACGCGCTGCAGCACCATGTGGCCGATGCGGAAGGAGGTTTCGACCCGGCCCTGCCGGAGCGCGTCTTCGCGCGCGGCATCAAGGCCGGCCTCGGTGAGATTTCGGAAGCCGAGCAGCGCCCGGGCGGCGTCGCTGGCGCCGACGAACATGCCGTCGCGCGTGAACGCGGCGATCGGTATCTTGACGTCCCGGACCAGGCGGGAGAGCCGCTCGAGGAGGGGCATCGTGCGATCGGTCGCGCCGCTCGCGGCGGCGATCAGGACGGCATGCCGGCCATCGGCGAATTCGAGCCGCGAGCAGGCGCAGGTCGCGAGCATGCCAAGCGGTGCGCCGAAGCCGCGCAGCCGCTCCAGCCGCACCGCGCCATTTTGCGGCAGGCGGCCGGCGAGCTGCGCGACCTGCCGCCGATGCTGGTCGGCCGGCCCGAACACCTTTCCCACAAGTGCCGTGCCGTTCCCGGCGCCGAACGATTGCGCGCCGACCGGATTGGCCCACAACACCCGCTTGCCGTCGATTGACCACAGCCAGGTGGGCAGGGGGCTCGTTGCATGCACGGCCAGCCTGGGATCGCCGAGGCCCTGCAACTGGAATTCCGCACTATTCATCGCGACAACTTGACCGCACGGTTTCGCTTCTCGCTCGCCGATCGCTGAAAGAAATCGGCGGCCAAACGACGACAGCCTTAACAGACCGTTAGTATCGCAAGTGCGACGCGGCAGGTCCACGGCCTCGCCAAACGACCGACGATCCTAGCCGCGATAACGTTAACTCGCCCGAACGATCAAGCCTGCTTTGGCGTTGTACCTTGTAAACCTGCGTCAAAAGTTCACGACCGCAAAAAAGCTTCGTCATTCGGGCGAGGTCTTTTGACGGTAGGCTGGTGCGACCCGAGCGGGGAGGAAAGGGCCAAAAAGGCCTGGCAGAGAACAAGGAGTGGACCATGAGCAACGATGCGCCGGACCGTTTCGAGATTCCGAAGGACGTGCGATCGATGGCCGAGGCGAGCTTCGAGCAGGCCCGCAAGACCTTCGAGAAGTTTCTGGCCGACGCACAGGAGACCGCAGGCTCGCTGGAGGAGCGCAGCGCCACGGTTCGCGCCGGCGCCAAGGACATTTCGAGCAAGGCGCTCACTTACGCCGAAAACAACGTCAAGGCGTCGCTGGACTATGCGGAATCCCTCGTGAAGGCCAAGGACGTCAGCGAAGTGATGCGGCTGCACGGCGAATATGTGCAGGCCCAGATGCGCGCGCTGGCGCAGCAGGCGAGCGAAATGGGCCAGATCGTCAGCCGCGCCGCGATGGACGCGATCAAGCCGAAATCGTGAGGTTTGGCGCGGCATTAGCCGCAGGTCGGAAACCCTCGGGACCGTGGGCCGACAAATTCGGCATCGCATCGATTTAACGTTGCGTTGCACAAAATTGACATGATAAAGAGCTTTACTTGTCCTGCCCAGGGACAGGGCATTCCGTGGAATAGGAACTAGGCAGCGTGATCCAATTCGACCGTTCTCGGTCCTTGCGGGCTGCGGCGTTCGCAATGGGGTCACCGGACTTTACCCCGTTGTGAAGGATGCATGCGATGACCAGTTCGACTGATCCGTTTTCCGCTTCTATCATTCCGTTCGAAGTTCCCGAGCAGATGCGCGCGTTCGCCGAAAAGGGCGTTTCGCAGGCGCGCGACAACTACGCCAAGTTCAAGGACGCCGCCGAGGCCCATAACGGCACCATTGAGGCGGTGTTCACCAGCGCCAGCAAGGGCGCGAGCGAATATACCGCCAAGGTGATGGAGTTCGTGAAGGCCAACACCACCTCGGCGCTCGATTTCGCCCAGGAACTGCTCGGCGCCAAGACGCCCTCCGAGGCTCTGGAACTGTGGACCACTCAGACCCGCAAGAGCCTCGAGGCCTTCAGCGCCCAGGCCAAGGAACTGACCGAACTCGGCCAGAAGGTCGCCAACCAGACCGCCGAGCCGATCAAGGCCAGCGCCTCGAAATATTACAAGCCGGCCGCCTGATCGAGGCAAAACCGCAGAAAGGCCCGGGCAACTGAGCCCGGGCCTTTTGTTTTGAGAGAGCTTTGGAGCTCTTTGGACGCGGGAAAGTCCCGCGTTCGGCCTTGCCAAAGCGGGGCGTTGCACCTAGTTTCCGGCCCATTCGCGAGGCCCCTTTGCGCGGCCTCGTCCGAGGATGCAGTTGTAGCTCAGTTGGTTAGAGCGCCTGTCTGTGGAACAGGAGGTCGGTGGTTCGAGCCCACCCAACTGTACCAACCAAATCAAACAATTTGCGCTTTGTTCGCTTCCAATTTGGGTAGCGACCCGAATTAGGAATGAGCACGACTGCCAATGCGTGTTCAGGCGCGCGCTGATCTCGAAACGATACTCAACTTTCGCGCGTCTTATTCGAGTGAGACCAACGCGGTCCCGGCCATCCCAAGTGCACGCGCGGCTCCGGTGGATAAGTCTATGCAGCGTCGCTTTATGAAGGGACCACGGTCGTTGATCCGAACGGTGACGCTTCGACCGGTTGAGTGTGAGGTAACTGTGACGTGAGAGCCGAAGGGCTTGGTACGATGCGCTGCAGTCATCGCGTTTGGATCCATCCGCTCGCCCGATGCGGTTCGGCTGCCGATGTAGCCATAACGAGAGGCAACACAAGTTTCGGCAAATGCTGAGGCAGATAAACACGTGACCGCCAAGGCGGTGCATATTGGGCGGATCATCGCGTCCTCTTCCAGGATCCTGCCCGCTCCGCCAACTTTTCCGGAGCCTCTAGGTTCCTCCTGCCGCCGCGCTTTGGCTGTGATGTTCTGCACGGGTTTGTCAAGGAAGACGCCGCTCGCGGCCGGGCACAAAATCTGGATACGATCGGTGGAAGAGGGCGATCCGTCCTCACTTTCCCGAAGCGGTCCCGCCGACTGAGGCGAGGCGGTTCAGGAGTTCTCCTGCCTTGAACAGCAAGGCCCGTTCTTCCCTCGTCAGGCATCGCTCGATCGCGTCCGCGAGCCATTGCTCGCGACGGGTGATGTTCCTGTGAAGCACTTCCCGGCCGGCTCGGCTTAGGCGGACTCTGACCTTACGACGGTCCTTGGCGTCGGGCATCCGGATGATCAGTCCGTCCGCCTTGAGCTCGCGAAGCGCGGCTGCCAGGTTCGAGGATCGCATATTCTCGGATTCGCCAAGCATGGTTGGCGTGGCAGCGTCCCCGGCCCGCTCAATGGCTCCAAGCAACTGCAATCGCACCCAGGAGCGATCGTCAGCGTGGGCTTCGCGGCGCAGTCGGCGCGAGAGATTCATGAACTGGTTGCGAAACGTCGTGACTTCGTGGCGAGGAGTTCGGCTGCTCATATAGCTATATTAGTATAGCTATCTTTGGCATCACAAGGCTGCGATAGCGACTTTCATATAGCTATTACTGCATAGATATTATCGGAGATAAATGGCGCGCCTCGCGCTCGAGCTGCCAGCCCCAGCCCGCCCTGAGCGTCAGCGCGAGCGGCCCGCATGGGAGATCAACATGGCCAAGAAAACAATCAGGGAAATGCTGGAGGCGGGAGAGTTCATTGCCGCACCCGGCGTTTTCGATCTGGTATCGGCAAAAATCGCGGCCCAGACCAATGCGAAGGCGCTGTACATGACGGGGTTCGGCACCGTCGCATCCTATCTGGGATATCCGGACGCCGGCCTTGCGACCTATACTGACATGCTCGACCGGGCGAGCGCAATCGCGCAAGCCGTGGATAAGCCAGTCATTGCAGATGGCGATACCGGCTATGGTGGTCTGCTGAACGTGCATCATACCGTGCGCGGTTACGAGAAAGCCGGCGTGGCGATGATCCAGATCGAGGATCAGCAGATTCCAAAGAAGTGCGGGCACACGCCCAATCGTCACATCATCTCGACCCAAGAGATGGTGAGCAAGATCAAGGTGGCTTGCGATGCGCGTTCGTCGAAGGAATTCCTGATCCTGGCGCGAACGGACGCAAGAACGGCAGTATCGCTGGACGAGGCGATAAGCCGCGCGGTCGCATACTCCGAGGCCGGAGCCGACGCGATCTTCATCGAGGCACCGGAATCCGTGGACGAGATGAAGACAATCGGTGCCTCAGTCGACGCGCCGCTGGTCTCCAACCAACTTCACGGCGGCAAAACGCCGATACTTCCGCAAAAAAAGCTCGAGGAGATCGGCTTCAGCGCTGCCATTTACCCCACCGCGGGACTGTTTGCGGCCGCACAAGCGCTTCAAAGCGTCTATGAGGCTCACGCCGATGGAAGGCTGGTCGAGACCCCGCTCTTCGCCTTCCAGGACTTCGTGAAGATGATCGGCTTCCAGAAAATCTGGGACTTCGAAAACAGATACGCGGATCTCTTGGCAGCGGAGAACGCGTCGGCGCAGGGCTGAGCCATCACGCGCGCGACGCATCGGCTAGCGGAGCAGGGCTGTCCGCCGTCATGCGACACCGGGAAGCGAGCGGTATTGCGCATGGTCGGACGCGCCGGAATGCCCAGCCCGCTTCCAGCTCTCGGTTGATCAACGGCTGCAACGCAACAACGCATGGTGAGTTCACGGTTGGGGTGGTATGGTGTTCTGCCTCAACTGCTGGAGTTCGATCATGCACTTCGGAATCAAGGGGCCGCTCGCCGGCGTCGCTCTCGCGGTTGGCTTCTCCTCGCCAGTCATGGCCGATAACGTCAAAGAGCTAAGGGCCGCGGACACGAAATTCGCCTATGTCGAGGCCGGCGAGGGCGACCCGATCGTTCTCGTGCACGGCGGGCTTCAGGATTATCGTTTCTGGAACGGGCACCTTCCGGCGCTTTCAAAAAACCATCGCGTGATTGCCTATAGCCGGCAGAACCATTTTCCCAACGCAACGAGCAAAGACGGCCTGCCTGATGCCGCGGCCGACGTTCACGGCGAGGATCTGGCCGCCATCCTCGCTGAGCTCGGCATAAAACGCGCACACATCGTCGCGCACTCTGCCGGTGCACATGCCGCGCTGTTCTTCGCATCCAATCATCCCGAGATGGTGATAACGCTGGTCGTCAACGAACCGCCGGCCGCGGGGCTGCTCGCCGGGACGCCGGGAAGCGCAGAGATACTGAAAGAGTGGGCCGCTCGATTCGCGTCCACACGGGAAGCGTTCCGAAAGGACGATATCGACGCAGGGCTGCGCCTCTTTGCGGAAGCGGTTGGCGGACCCGGCACCTACGACCGACGATCAGATGCCGATCGGAAAATGATGTCCGACAATGCGGCGTCAGCCGTTGCGGACGCGATAAGTTCCCGCCCACGTCCGGTGTTTACTTGCGAAATGGCAAAGCGCATTTCGGCGCCAACACTTCTGATGAATGGTGAGCGGAGCCCCGAGTTCTTTCATCGCATCGTGGACCAGTTGGAGAAGTGCCTTCCCGCGCGAAGGCGCATAACGATCCCCGGCGTCTCTCACACCGTTCCCGGCGAAAATGCTCCTGCCTTTGATGAGGCAGTCATCGCCTTCATAACAAGTCACTAGCTACTAACGACGCTGATTGAAAACGGCGCGGGCAGCCTGCTGTAGGCCACGTCTCCCCCTGGTCACGCGGGGCTCTCCGCGTGCTTGTTTGGCAACCAACATAGGAACGTGAGCACCGTTTCTGCGTTGGCACCGGACGGAGAAACGCGATGGACCCGGTTACGCGGTGTTTGCATTGCGGCAGGAGATTGGTCCCGGTCCTCAGCGCGAACGGGAGGACAGAACTCAGGTGCGTTTGGTGCGACAAGGTGAACCCGGTGAAGACCGAGCCTGTGATGCGGGATGACAGATCGTCGACCGAAAGGCTCAATTCTCACCCCTTGAGGGCCCCTTAAGCGAGCCTGCGCGGAGCGAGCGGTCTTCTGATGTGACGCCGATGCTCCGCGACATCAATCACCGAACTCGAACAAGTCCCAGGAAAAGTCGATCCCGCTTCCTGTAGCGCGGATCGTGCTTGTCCTGATCATGCCACGGCACTCCGCGTGTGTCGGGCGCAACTCAAATTCATTCGCATCTGAGCGCTGCGATTGAAGTTGCAAGCCTTCCGTCGCCTCGGTACAGCACGTGGCCCACCACTCAACACGATCCGAGCGATGAACAAGCCACTGAACGTTGCGATAGGAAGCATTCTCGTCAGCGTTTTGGTGCTCGGTTTGAAATACCTGGCGTATTGGCTGACCGGGTCCATTGCGCTCTACTCCGACGCGCTCGAAAGCATCGTCAACGTCGTCACGGCCGTTGTTGCACTGTGGGCGGTTCGCATGTCGGCAAAGCCCGCCGACGCCAATCATCCGTTCGGACATCACAAGATCGAATACTTCAGTGCGGTGTTGGTAGGCGTGATGATCATCATCGCTGCGCTCCTGATCGTGCGCGAGGCGTATGACGGCTTCCTGCACCCGAGAAAACTGGCTGTCGTGCCGGAAGGGCTGCTCGTGAACGGGCTCGCCAGCATCGTCAACGCCACCTGGGCCTGGGTGTTGATCGTGCGGGGACGGCGCATGCGCTCGCCGGCGCTGGTTGCGGACGGCCGACATCTCCTGACCGATGTGATCTCTTCCGTCGGCATACTGATCGGGCTTGTGCTCGCGCTCGTCATGAAATGGGAGTTTCTCGATCCTGCGCTTGCCCTGATCGTCGCTGCGACAATCCTGTGGTCCGGTTGGGGGGTCCTCAAGGAGTCCGCCGGCGGCCTGCTTGATGAAGCGGTGCCCGAGGCAACGTTGAACGCGATTCGGCGGACGATTGCCGACCATGCAGCCGGTGCGCTGGAAGCTCACGACGTCCGCACGCGCCACGCGGGGCGTGTCACGTTCATTGAGTTCCACCTCGTCGTCCCCGGGCAGATGACGGTGTCAGAGGCGCATCGGATATGTGACCGTCTCGAAGCAGCCTTGCGGGCGGAGGATGAAGACAGGCGGATCACCATCCATGTGGAGCCGGAAGAGAAGGCCAAACATTCCGGCATCGTCGTCGTCTGATACCGGCTTGTCGCCTGAGCGTGACCTTATCGAGGTCGGGACATCAGGTGATCCCTAAGCGAGTGAATGAGTCTGCATAAACTCGCCATCCGATGAAGCTTTTGCGCAACACCCGCGCCTGATACGAATGTAACATTACTGGAAAGAATTTCTTCAGCGTTATCAGCGGCTAAGTCCGTCCGCTGCAATTCCGGCGCCTGTATCGCTCCATCAAGCCATCATCCTTCCTTGTTCTGGCCATCTTACTGCTGACGCCGTGCCGCGCTTCGGCTGTGATGTTCCCGTCACCTTGGCTTGCCAATCCAACAGCCTTCATCGACTATTTCCGCAGATCGATGACGAGAGGAACAATGACGATTCTCGGCTCCACTTATTACAGGTTCGGTTTGCTGTTGGCCGCGACGGTGATCGTCGCAACGTGGCCACGACCCGGCGCCGCTTACACGCCCGAGCAGCAGCAGGCTTGCTCGCCCGATGCGATGCGACTCTGCAGCGCGTTCATTCCTGATGTCGACATGATCACCGCCTGCATGGTCCGCAACAAGGCGCAGCTCTCGCCGCCGTGCCGCGTGTTCTTCAGTGCTGACCCGGAGGAACGACGGGAGCGCAGGCGTCGCGCAAGGTCCGCGGAATAAGGTGCGACATCGCGAAATCGCGAAGCTACGCGAGTCCGGCGTGAGTCGGACGAGCGCTGGTTCAAGTCCTGCGCGCGCGACAGACTGACGCCTTGCGGCGTTTTCGCTCATCAACATCTTCTCACCAGAGGAGAATCCGGTGAGCGAACACGACAGAATGGAAATGGACCGGCACTTTGCCTGGTTCGAAGGCAAGCTGCCGCCGCGGCCCGCAAGGTTTGTCGGGTGGCTGCGCAAGCCGTCGTCGCGCTACGCTCGGATGCCGCTTGCCGTTCTGCTGATGCTCGGCGGCGTCTTCAGCTTCCTGCCGGTGCTCGGCCTATGGATGCTGCCGCTTGGACTCCTTTTGTTCGCGCAAGACGTGCCAGTGTTACAAAAGCCCACCGCGCGGACTCTCGGGTGGGTTGAGCGCAAGTGGACGGAGCGCCAGCGCGCAAAAAACCTGCCGTGATTCGCGGCAAAAACGCGCATTCGCTTCTATTGCTGGTTGTGTGCACTGCAAGGTGTGACTCAAACAACAACATTTTCCGGCAATTTGCGGCTCACGCCCCATTGTCCGCAAATTTCTGCTTTCGCGAATCACCACGCTGATTCATTTTCGTGGTCTGGGGTCAATCTGGAGGCCAACGTAATGAACGTGATTGTTTTTGCTTCGCGTAAGGGGGGCTCGGGCAAAAGCACCCTGGCTGCTCATCTGGCTGCCCATGTACACAAATCGACCAAGCCTTGTCTGTTGATCGACGCGGATCCGCAGGGCTCGCTGACGCTGTGGCACAAGCTGCGCGGCACCAACGAACCGCCGATCAAGGCCGCCGTCAATTCCGTGAGCGGCATCGTGGCTGCGGCCAAGCGCGACGGGATCGAGTGGGTGTTCATCGACACGCCGCCGAACCTGTCGGCCGTCGTCGACGATGCCATCAAGAATGCGACCATGGTGATCATTCCGGCGCGGCCTGGCGTGTTCGACGTCAACGCGGTGCAGGAAACGATCCAGACCTGCCGTTCAACGCGCAAGCCCTATGCGGTCGTGATCAACGGCGCGCCGGCTCAGCGCGATGGCGCCGAGAGCCCGATCGTCACGATCGCGCGCGAGTCGCTGGCGAAGTTCCGTGCACCGGTTTGGAGCGGACAGATCACCAATCGCGCCGATCTGCTGATGGCGCTGAGCCATGGTGAAGGCGCCCGCGAATATGATGCCGAGGGGCGCGCGGCCGCCGAGATCGGCCGGCTGTGGGCCGCGATCGAACGTTCGATCAAGGCGATCCGCGGCGCGGCATCGGCCAGCGGCGCGATGCACAAGCAGGCGGCCTGATCAACGACAGGCCTCCGGACTGACAAAAACGCGCGGCCCCCCGCGCGTTTTTGTTGGTGGTTGGTTGTTGGTGACGTACCAACACACTCCGTCATTCCCGGGCGCGCCTCTTGGCGCGAGCCCGGAATCCATTTCGCCGCGCGGTCTGCGGATGAATGGATTCCGGGTTCGCGCGATGCGCGCCCCGGAATGACTGAGTGCGTGGTGGCGTTTACGCCACCATCAGCATGTAGAAGATGATGACTGGCGAGAGGGTGAGGATCACCGACCAGATGCCGAGCGCCCAGAGAATGTCGCCGGTCGTAAATCCTTGATGGTCTAAAACTGGATCAAATTCTTTGTGCACGATGCGCCCCGTATTCTTTGGCGGGGCGATGGATAGCTGAAGCCTTTTAAGGTTCCGCTCGCAGTTTCGCTTGCATTTGACCACAGGTGCTACCGCGGATTAACTACGGCGCGGCGGCCTCTTCTTGCGCGTGTGGAGAGAGCTGATCCCCACCCGGTTTGCGCTGACGCGCAAACCGGCCTCCCCTTTTCAAGGGGAGGTGATCACGCAGCCGCTGACTCCCTGCGCTCCTTCTCCCTGAAACGGGGAAGGCTGGGATGGGGGTCTGCCGCGATTCACGCTGTCTGATGGGAAGCGAGAGCATCACCGATCGGCGCGGCCGATCACGTCCATCAACTCGGCGATCTTTTGGCGCTGGTCGGCCTTGTCGCCGGAGGAGATCGCGTGCTCGACACAATGGGCGACGTGGTCGCGCAGCACTTCCTCCTCGACCCGCCGCAGCGCGGCGCGTGCGGCGGCGATCTGGGTCACCACGTCGATGCAATAGCGGTCGTCCTCGACCATCTTGGCGAGGCCGCGGATCTGGCCTTCGATTCGTTTCAGCCGTTTGAGGCAGGAACTCTTGATCTCGTCACGCATAGGGTTCATATACCCCCACAGGGTATCAGGTTCAAGGGCCGGAGCTCGGCCCGGGAAGAGTTCGCTATGACAGAGGCAGGGCACGGTCACGCGCATGAGGGGCACGCGCATCATCATGGCGTCCCGGTGGCTAGCTGCTGCGGCGGCAAGCACGGCGCCGCGGACGAGGGCGGCGCGCTTGCGACCGATCCCGTCTGCGGCATGAAGGTCGATCGTGCCACCGCCAAGCACCGCTTCAGCTACAAGGGCGAGGATTACGTCTTCTGCGGCGCGCGCTGCCGTGAACGGTTTGCGGCCGAGCCGGAGAAATTTTTAAAGCCCCGCGAGAGCGAGCCGGCGCTGCCCCCCGGCACCATCTACACCTGTCCGATGCATCCGGAAGTGAGGCAGGTCGGGCCGGGCTCCTGCCCGATCTGCGGCATGGCGCTCGAACCGGAAGAGGTGACACTCGACGACAAGCCCGATCCGGAGCTCGTCGACATGACACGCCGGTTCTGGATCGCGCTGGTGCTGACGCTGCCGGTGTTCGCGATCGAGATGGGCGGCCATGCCTTCGGCCTCGAACTGGTGCCGATGGGATGGGCGAACTGGATCTCGTTCGCGCTGGCGACGCCGGTGGTGTTGTGGGCCGGCGCGCCGTTCTTCGTGCGCGGCTGGCAGTCGCTGGTGACGCGCAATCTCAACATGTTCACGCTGATCGCGATGGGCGTCGGTGTCGCCTATGTCTACAGCGTGGTCGGCACGCTGGCGCCGCATCTGTTCCCGCCGGCGTTCCGCGACATGCACGGCCAGGTCGCGGTCTATTTCGAGGCTGCCGCCGTGATCACGATATTGGTGCTACTCGGGCAGGTGCTCGAGTTGCGGGCGCGGGCGCAGACTTCGGGCGCGATCCGCGCGCTGCTCGGGCTGGCGCCGAAGACGGCACGGCGCATCACCGACCATGGCGATGAAGACGTCGCGATCGAGGCGATCGCGGTTGGCGATCGCCTGCGTGTGCGTCCCGGCGAAAAGGTGCCGGTCGACGGCATCGTCATCGAAGGTCACGCGGTGCTCGACGAATCCATGGTCACCGGCGAATCGATGCCGGTGTCCAAGAACGAGGGTGACCGCGTGATCGGCGGCACCGTCAACCAGAGCGGCGGCTTCGTCATGCGCGCCGAGAAGATCGGCCGCGACACCATGCTGGCGCGGATCGTCGACATGGTCGCGAAGGCACAGCGCTCGCGGGCGCCGATCCAGCGGCTCGCCGATCGCGTCGCCGGCTGGTTCGTGCCCGCGGTGATCGCGGTCGCGGTGCTGGCGTTCGCCGCCTGGGCGGTGTTCGGGCCCGAGCCGCGCTTCACCTTCGGACTGGTCGCGGCCGTCACCGTCCTGATCATCGCCTGCCCTTGCGCGCTCGGGCTTGCCACGCCGATGTCGATCATGGTCGGCGTCGGGCGCGGCGCGCATTCGGGCATCCTGATCCGCAACGCGGAGGCGCTGGAGCGGATGGAGAGCATCGACACGCTGGTGCTCGACAAGACCGGCACGCTTACCGAGGGCAAGCCGAAGGTGGTCGGCGTGATTGCCGCGAAGGAGTTCGACGAGACCGAACTGCTGCGCCTTGCCGCCAGCGTCGAGCGGGGCAGCGAGCATCCGCTGGCGCTGGCGATCCTGAACGCCGCCAAGGAGCGCCAGCTTGCACTCGCCGAGGTCAGCGGCTTCACCTCACCGTCCGGCAAGGGCGCGACCGGCGCGATCGAAGGCAGGCAGGTCGCGCTCGGCAATGCCATGCTGATGGGCGAATTGAGGATCGCAACCAGCGCACTCGATGCGGCGGCGGAGACCGCGCGGCAGGACGGCGCGACCGCGATCTATGTTGCGGTCGACGGGCGTGCGGCCGGCGTGATCGCGATCGCCGATCCGATCAAGCCGTCGGCCAGGGACGCGCTGGCGGCACTGCGCGGCGACGGCCTGCGCGTGGTGATGCTGACCGGCGACAATGCGACCACCGCGCGCGCGGTGGCGAAGCGGCTCGGCATCGAGGAGGTCGAAGCCGGCGTGCTGCCGGACCGCAAGAGCGAGGTGGTGGAGCGGCTGCGCGGCGAGGGCCGTGTCGTCGCGATGGTCGGCGACGGCGTCAACGACGCGCCGGCGCTGGCGGCCGCCGATGTCGGCATCGCCATGGGCGGCGGCACCGACGTCGCGATCGAGAGCGCCGGCGTGACGCTGCTCACCGGCGATCTCCGCGGCCTGGTGCGGGCGCGGCACCTGTCGGTCGCGACTATGCGCAACATCCGCCAGAACCTGATGTTCGCATTCGTCTACAACGCCGCCGGCGTGCCGATCGCGGCCGGCGTGCTCTATCCGGTGTTCGGCATTTTGCTATCGCCGATGATCGGCGCCGCCGCGATGGCGCTGTCCTCGGTCAGCGTCATCGGCAACGCACTGAGGCTCGCAAGAGCGAAGCTGGATTGATTGTCGCTGTTTCGCGCTACGCTGCTCACAATGGTAGCACCGGTGTCGTCCCGGCCTTGAGCCGGGACGACGAGGCTCTCCTCGCGTTGACGACTCCTGCGCTCGATCTCGCGATCCAGCCGCGCCGCAAGCTCCATGCTCACCTCGACCATCGGCAGTCGCACTTCCGCGCTGTCGATCAAACCCGTGCGCCACAGCCAATGCTTGGCTGGCGCCGGGCTCGGCTCGACGAACAACAGGCGCGTCAAGTCGGAAATGCCTTGCCACGCTGCCGATGCGGCCTCGCGCTTGCCCTGCCTCAGCAGCGATCGCACCGAGGCGAATGCTTCGGTTTCGACATGCGCGGACAACAGGATCGCGCCGTCGGCGCCGTCGCTGAGTGCGTCGAAATATTGCGCGTCCTCGCCGGTCAGCACGCGGAAGCCGGCGGGCCGCCGCTTCAGGAAGTCGATCGATTGCGCGCGGTCGGCGCAGCAATCCTTCATGCCGACGATGTTCGGATGCTCTGCGAGCGCGAGCAGCGTCTCGTTGGTGATGTTGACCGCGGTCCGGTAGGGAATGTTGTAGATCAGGAGCGGCCAGGAGGCGTGATCGGCCAACGCGGTGAAGTGCTGCAGGAGGCCGCGCTGCGACGGCCTGACGTAATAGGGGCTCGCGATCAGGTAGAAGTCGATCGGCCAGGCCGCCGTCTCGTCCAGCACGTCCTTGATCTTGGCGGTGCTGGCGCCGGAGAGGCCGAGACAGATCGGCAGGTAACGGCCGACATCGTTGATCTCTGACCGTACCACCTCCACAAGCTGTTCGAGCTCGCAGATAGCCAGCGACATGCCTTCGCCTGACGTGGCGCCGAGGATCAATCCGTCGACCGGGCCGCTTGCGTAGTGTCGCACCAAACGGCGCAGCGACGGCTCGTCGAGCTTGCCGTCGCGAAATGGCGTGATCAGGGGCAGCCACAGGCCCTGTAGTGGGTCGGATAGATCAGTCATGGTCCTTCTCCTTGAGTAGCGTGAAACGCCGGAGACGGGACCAATAAAAAACCCCGTCCAGGCGGCGGGGTCTTCGGGATCGGTTCGGTCGATATAACTTTATCGCGCGCGTCGATCTCGGCTCCCCGCATGGGGAGCTTTTTTCGACAGAGCTGCGCACGAATTCGTGATCATGTCGCGATACTGCTGGGACAGCCGGAGGTTGTCAATGCACGGTTGAGGGCAGAAGGCGAAAAGAAGCCGGGCTCGATCGAGCCCGGCTTAAGGTATTGGCCACGTGAGGCCGACACAATCACCTTCCAAGAGGGATTACTGAGCTTCCGCACCACTGGAGGAGGGGGACATAAGCGTAGCGCGACCGCTCAGCGCACAACCACTATGATCCCCATCAGTGCCATGCAGCAACCGTCCGAGCCGCATGTCAGACATGCGGAGTCCGGGCCTCTATGAAACAGGCCGATCACGAGGGCCAGCGCTGCGCCTTACTGACCACGAAGTCGCGGAAGACCTGCACGCGCGCCACCGTCTTCAGCTCTTCCGGATAGACGAAGTAGGTGTCGAGCTGGATCGAGTCGGACTCGCCGAACAGTTGCACCAGACGGCTATCTTCCTCGACCAGGTAATCCGGCAGCGCGGCGATGCCGAGGCCCTGCTGACAGGCGCGTACCAACCCCAGGATGTTATTGACCTTGAAGTAGGGTTCGCGCGGACCCGAGCCGTTGCGGCCGGCATCGATCAGCCAGGCGCGGTTCTGCAGATGCGTCGGGACCTGGGAGTCGCCGAGCATGATGATGCGGTGCGAGTCGAGATCGTCGAGCGTGCGCGGCGTGCCGAAGCGCTTGATGTATTCCGGCGAGCAATAGGCGTGGAAGCCGATCGAGAACAGTTTGCGCTGGATCAGGTCCGGCTGCGTCGGCTTGCGGGTGCGGATCGCGACATCGGCTTCGCGCATCGAGAGATCGAGATCCTCGTCGGTGACGATCAGCGAGATCCGGATATCCGGATAGAGCTGGGTGAATTCGTCGAGCCGCGGGATCAGCCAGTTGATGCCGAGCGCCGGCGGCGTCGTGATCTTGAGGTCGCCGCTCGGCCGCTCCCGGCTGTCGGTGAGCTTTGCCCGCGCCGCCTGCAACTGCATGAAGACGTCATGGGCGGTGCGGAACAACAGGTCGCCCTGCTCGGTGAGGATCAGGCCGCGGGCGTGGCGGTGGAACAGCGAGACCGAAAGCTCCTGCTCCAGCGCGCTGACTTGTCTGGAGACCGCCGACTGCGAGAGGCCAAGCTGCTCGCCGGCATGCGTGAAGCTTCCCGCTTCCGCCGCCGCGTGAAACACCTTCAGCTTGTCCCAGTCCATGTCCGTAAATCCATCGCGTGTTCTAGCCATGATCATTCCGCCGCCGCGCGATCGCTCGCGCGCAAAGCCAGGAAGCGTTCAGCCTCGAGCGCTGCCATGCAGCCGAGGCCGGCGGCCGTCACCGCCTGGCGATAGGTTTCGTCCGCCACGTCGCCGGCGGCAAACAGCCCGGGCACGGAGGTCGCAGTCGAATTGGGCGCCACCTCGACATAGCCGGAGGGTTTGAGTTTGATCTGGCCTTTGACGAGATCTGTCGCAGGCGCATGACCGATGGCGATGAAGACGCCGTCGGCCGGCACTTCGGTCAGTGCGCCGGTCTTGACGTTCTTCAAGCGTACATGGGTGACCTTGGTCGGGTTCTCAGCGCCGAGGATCTCGTCAATGGCGCTGTCCCAGACCACTTTGATCTTCGGATGCTTGAACAGGCGGTCCTGCAGGATGCGCTCGGCGCGGAAATGATCGCGGCGATGCACGATGGTGACCTGCGAGGCGAAGTTGGTGAGGAACAGCGCTTCCTCGACCGCGGTGTTGCCGCCGCCGACCACGATGACCTCCTTGCCGCGATAGAAGAAGCCATCGCAGGTTGCACAGGCCGAAACGCCGAAGCCCTTGTACTTCTCTTCCGACGGCAGCCCGAGCCAGCGCGCCTGCGCGCCGGTGGCGAGCACGACGGTCTCGGCAAGATAGACATCGCCGCTATCGCAGGTCAGGCGGAACGGCCGCTGCGACAGGTCAAGCTTGCTCACGAGATCGGTGACGATCTTGGTGCCGACATGCGCGGCCTGCTTCTCCATCTGTTCCATGAGCCAGGGGCCCTGGATTACGTCGGCGAAGCCCGGATAGTTCTCCACATCGGTGGTGATGGTGAGCTGCCCGCCCGGCTGGATGCCCTGGATCAGCACCGGCTCCAGCATCGCCCGCGCCGCGTAGATCGCCGCGGTGTAGCCGGCCGGACCGGACCCGATGATGACGACCTTGGCATGGATTGGAGCAGGCATAGCGAATCCCTTCTCAGGGGCGATTTTGTCAGGACTTGTGCGGAAAGCGCCTGGAAAGGCATCGCGGCGGCGCCGCCAGAGTCAAACCCAACTCTAATATATCTGGGTAGCTATGCAAGAATTGCAATCCATATCAGCGGTTTTTCCCCGGGACCGCGTCAAATCTCGCACTGCACGCGCAATAAAATTGCGGCTGTCGAGCCGACTGGGTTATGAGAGTTGCCATCAGAACCACCAAATCCTCCAAGCCTTGGGAACCAGACCCGCGTGTCTAAGAATCTTGACGAGATTGATCTTCGGATTCTCGCCGAAATCCAGGCCGATGGCCGAATCACAAATGTGGAATTGGCCAAGCGCGTCGGCATTTCGCCGCCGCCCTGCCTGCGCCGCGTCCGGGCGCTGGAGGAAGCGGGCTATATCCTGGGCTATCGCGGATTGCTCGACCCGCAGCGGCTCGGCTTCGATGTGACGGTGTTTGCCGCGGTGCACCTGTCGAGCCAGGCGGACGCGGATCTGCGCGCGTTCGAGGATTTCGTGCGCAAGGAACCCTTGGTGCGGGAGTGCTGGATGCTGTCGGGCGAGGTGGATTTCATCCTGAAATGCGTGGCGCCTGACATGGCGACGTTCCAGAACTTCGTCACCCACCTCACCGCAGCGCCTCACGTGCGCAATGTCAGGACATCGCTGGTGCTTCATAATTCGAAATACGAGGCCGCCGTGCCGCTGGATGTGAAAGCGGCGGGGTGAGGTGGCGATGACGATCGGTAGCCCGGGTAGAGCGGAACGCGCAACCCGCGGCCGCTCGTCGCGCTGGTGCAGGTGCCCGGGTTACGCTGGCGCTGCACCCGGGCTACGAAGGCTAAAGTCTACTTCTTCCTTGCGGCGTCGATGCTGATGGGGCCGCCGCCGGCGGTTGCGAGATAGAGGCAGGCGAAGCAGAACAGGATCGCTGCGGTGCCGTTGTTGAGCAACGGGAGAAACACCGGCGCGGACGGGTTCTTGAACATGTGCCCGAGGAAGTAAGCGAAGGCCATCTCGCCCGACAGGATGAACGCGGACAGCCGAGTGAACAGGCCAACCATCAGGAGCGCGCCGAGCACGAGCTCGAGCATGCCGGCGGCCACGATCAGCGGCGGGATGTCGGCGAAATAGGGGATGACCGGAAATTTGAAGATCTTGGCGATGCCGTACTGAAACAGCAGAAGCCCGGTAATGAAGCGAAACAGGCTGAGCGCGAGCGGCTGCCATTTCGAGAAAATCTGGTCCATATGTTCTACCCCCTCTGGTGCATGACCGCGGGCATCGTCCGCGGCGAATGGTCGTCTCGCGATGAAATGCCGCTGTCCACAGGCGGTCAGCTCGATACGCAGAACTGCGCGCGCAGTTCCTTGTGCCGAACCAAAAAATCGGCGCCGTTACCGGAATGTCCCCTCGCGATAGTTATGAAGCATAATCAAGTGTACGTGTCGCAGACGAGGGAAATGCGACAGCGGTTCCACTCACAATCCCGTTAACGGAATATAAACCGTAACCTGTAGCCGGGCGGAGCCAACGGGGCGCGCGTTCGCGCGACCCGATGGCTCCCACCGGGCTACAGCAAGAAAAAAGCCGCGTCGGGAGAACGCGGCCTCTTTTGAATGCGCGAAATGGAATAGATCTAGCGCCACTCGACCTTGGTGATCTCGTAGGCCTTGGCGCCCCCGGGCGCCATCACTTCCACGGTCGTACCCTTGGTCTTGCCGATCAGCGCGCGCGCAAGCGGCGACGTGATGGAGATGCGGCCTTTCTTGGCGTCCGCCTCGACCTCGCCGACGATCTGCCACACCGCTTTCTTTTCGGTATCCTCATCGATCAGCGTAACGGTGGCGCCGAATTTGATGGTGTCGCCCGAGAGCTTGGTGATGTCGATGACGTCGGCGCGCGCGAGCTTGTCCTCGAGCTCCGCAATGCGGCCCTCGTTATGGGACTGCTCTTCCTTGGCGGCATGATATTCCGCGTTTTCCGAGAGGTCGCCATGTGATCGCGCCTCGGCGATATGCTCGATGATTCGCGGACGATCCACCGACTGGCGGTGCTTCAATTCGTCCGTGAGAGCCGCATATCCGGTCGCGGTCATCGGAACCTTTTCCATCATCTCTCATCCTTCAAATCGGGGCGAACCGCAGCGGAGCGCGGGCAGGCGTTGCTTCGGTTGCGCTAGACTCCGGCCATCACGGCTCAAAACGCCAGCCCGCCCGCTTAGTGATTCGCGGCCCCTGAGGGGCCGAGACACATCCAAACGGGCGGTGAGTTCCAGCCGTATCGGCTTCATTACCAACCGTTTAGCGGGCCCTGGGAACAAATCTCGGGCCGAGGCTGACGGTCAGTTCTCGGAAAAGTAACTCTGCAGCGTCCGGACCTCAAGGTCCCCGTCCCGGTAGGCACGGATGCCCTGGGCCGCCGCTACAGCGCCTGAAAGAGTGGTGTAATACGGCACTTTATGCAAGAGGGCAGCGCGCCGCAGAGAACGACTGTCGGCGAGTGCCTGCGGACCCTCGGTGGTATTGAACACCAACTGGACGTCACCATTGGTGATGGCGTCGACAATGTGCGGCCGCCCCTCCAGCACCTTGTTCACCTTTTCTGCCGGCACACCCTTGTCGGTGAGGAAGCGCTGGGTGCCCGACGTCGCCATCACCTTGAAGCCGAGTCCATGCAGCAGGCTGACCGCATCGGTTATGCGGTTCTTGTCGGTCTCGCGCACCGACACGAACACCGTGCCTTTGCGCGGTACGCGCGTGCCGCCGCCAAGCTGGCTCTTGGCGAAGGCGACTTCGAAGGAGCGGTCGATGCCCATGACCTCGCCGGTCGAGCGCATCTCCGGCCCGAGCACGGTGTCGACGCCGGGGAAGCGCGCGAACGGAAACACCGATTCCTTCACGCCGACATGCTCGAGCTTCTTCTTCTTGAGATTGAAGTCGGCGAGCTTCTCGCCGGCCATGATGCGCGCCGCGATCTTCGCGACCGGCGTGCCGATCACCTTGGCGACGAACGGCACCGTGCGCGAGGCGCGCGGATTGACCTCGAGCACGTAGATATCGCCGTTCTTGATCGCATATTGCACGTTCATCAGCCCGACTACGTCGAGGCCGAGCGCAAGCTCGCGGGTCTGCCGCTCGAGCTCCTCGATCGTCTTGGCATCGAGCGAATGCGGCGGCAGCGAGCAGGCGGAATCGCCAGAGTGGATGCCGGCCTCCTCGATATGCTCCATGATGCCGACGATGAAGACGTCCTTGCCGTCGCAGAGGCAGTCGACATCGACCTCGGTCGCATCGGAGAGATAGCGGTCGAACAGCAGCGGGTTCTTGCCGAGTACGGTGTTGATCTGCCCGGTCTTGTCGTTCGGGTAGCGCGCCTTGACGTCGCCCGGCACCAGCTCGGGCAGCGTCCCGAGCAGGTAGTCGGCGAGCTGGTTTTCGTCGCGGATGATCTGCATCGCGCGGCCGCCGAGCACGTAGGATGGGCGCACCACGAGCGGCATGCCGAGATCGGCGGACACCAGGCGCGCCTGCTCGACCGAATAGGCGATACCGTTCTTCGGCTGCTTCAGGCGGAGCTTGTCGAGCACGCGCTTGAAGCGGTCGCGGTCCTCGGCGAGATCGATCGCATCGGGCGAGGTGCCGAGGATCGGCACCTCCGCGGCCTCGAGCGCGCGCGCGAGCTTCAGCGGGGTCTGGCCGCCGAACTGCACGATCACGCCGTGCAGCGTGCCGTTCTTGCGTTCGGTCGCGATGATCTCGAGCACGTCCTCAGCGGTGAGCGGCTCGAAATAGAGCCGGTCGGCGGTGTCGTAGTCGGTCGACACCGTCTCCGGATTGCAGTTGACCATGATGGTCTCATAACCGGCATCGTCGAGCGCGAAGCAGGCATGGCAGCAGCAATAGTCGAACTCGATGCCCTGGCCGATGCGGTTCGGGCCGCCGCCGAGGATGACGACCTTTTTCTTGTCCGACGGCGCGCTCTCATCGGCAGCGAGACCTGCGAACGGGGCCTCATAGGTCGAGTACATATAGGCCGTGGGCGAGGCGAATTCGGCGGCGCAGGTGTCGATGCGCTTGAATACGGGGCGGACGCCGAGCGCGTGGCGCTTGGCAGTGATCTCACCTTCCGTGGTGTCGGCCAGCACGGCGAGCCGCGCATCCGAAAAGCCCATCGCCTTCAGCATGCGCATGCCGTAGCCGTTCGGCGGCAGGCCGTGGGCGCGGACCTTGGCTTCCATCTCGACGATGCCCCGCAGCTCGGTGAGGAACCAGGGGTCGATCTTGCAGGAATTGAAGATCTCCTCATTCGACCAGCCGAGCCGCATCGCCTGCGCCACCTGCAGCAAGCGGTTCGGCGTCGGCGTGCCGAGTGCGGCGCGGATCGCATTCTTGTCGTCGCTCTGACCGAGGCCCTCGATCTCGATCTCGTCGAGGCCGGTCAGCCCGGTCTCCAGTCCGCGCAGCGCCTTCTGCAGGCTCTCCTGGAAGGTGCGGCCGATCGCCATCACCTCGCCGACGGATTTCATCGAGGTGGTCAGCGTGATGGAGGCGCCCGGAAACTTCTCGAACGCGAAGCGCGGGATCTTGGTCACGACATAGTCGATCGTCGGCTCGAACGAGGCCGGCGTCGCGCCGCCGGTGATGTCGTTGGCGATCTCATCGAGCGTGTAGCCGACCGCGAGCTTGGCTGCGACTTTCGCGATCGGGAAGCCCGTCGCCTTCGAGGCGAGCGCGGAGGAGCGCGAGACGCGCGGGTTCATCTCGATCACGACCATGCGGCCGTCGGCGGGGTTGACGCCGAACTGCACGTTGGAGCCGCCGGTCTCCACCCCGATCTCGCGCAGCACCGCCAGCGAGGCGTCGCGCATGACCTGGTATTCCTTGTCGGTCAGCGTCAGCGCCGGCGCCACCGTGATGGAATCGCCGGTGTGCACGCCCATCGGATCGAGGTTCTCGATCGAGCAGATGATGATGCAGTTGTCTTTCTTGTCGCGCACCACCTCCATCTCGAATTCCTTCCAGCCGAGGACGCTTTCCTCGATCAGGACTTCGTCGGTGGGGGAGGCGTCGATGCCGCGCTCGACGATCTCGATGAATTCCGCCTTGGTATAGGCGATGCCGCCGCCGGTGCCGCCCATGGTGAAGGACGGGCGAATGATGGCGGGCAAGCCGATATGGTCGAGCGCGCGCAGCGCGTCGGGCAGGGTCTTGGTCTGGGTCGAGCGCGGCGTCTCCAGGCCGATCTTGGTCATCGCCTCGCGGAAGCGGCCGCGGTCCTCGGCCTTGTCGATGGCATCGGCCGTGGCGCCGATCATCTCGACGTCGAATTTCTCGAGCGTGCCCTGTTTGCGCAATGACAGCGCGCAGTTCAGCGCGGTCTGGCCACCCATGGTCGGGAGCAGCGCAAAGCCGCCCGGGATGACGTGGCGCTCCTTCTCGATGATCTTGGCGACGATTTCGGGCGTGATCGGCTCGATATAGGTGGCATCCGCGAGCTCCGGATCGGTCATGATCGTCGCCGGATTGGAGTTGACCAGGACGATGCGGTAGCCCTCTTCCTTCAGCGTCTTCACCGCCTGGGTGCCGGAATAATCGAATTCGCAGGCCTGGCCGATCACGATGGGACCGGCGCCGATGATCAGGATGGTGGAGATGTCGGTTCGTTTGGGCATCGGCTCTCGCGGAACAGGAATTTTCGGGCACAAAAAAAGGGCGCGCTACCGCGCGTCCCTATCGCCACAGCGTGAGGGATGCCCTCGCGCGCGGGTGGTCTTTAGACCAGATTTTTGGCCTGCGAAACCCCGAAAAAGTCCCCGTCAACCGGCAATTTTGTAGAGTCTCAGCCGTTCCTGCCGGGCGCGTCGCCACAGCACGGCAAGTGCCGCAGCGACGCTGGCACCGCCGACCCAGCCGAGGTCGGTCGGCCCGAGCGCCGAGAGCACCGCGCCCCCGGCCGCCCCGCCGAGGGCGAAACCGAGATACATGCTGGAGGCGTTCAGCGAGACCGCGATCATCGCGGCCTGCGGCTCGATCCGGATGATGCTGGCGATCTGGGCGGGATAGAACGCCCATCCCGAGATCGCCCAGCAAAATACCAGCAGAAGCACGATGTAGCGCGCCGCTTCGGGAGCGGCGGTCTTCAGCGTGACCGACAGCAGAATCAGCGCCATCGACATGCCGGCAAGTCCGAGCGCCGAGGTCGGCGTTGTGCCAAATCGATCCGCCAGCGTGCCGCCGAGCATGTTGCCGATCGCGGCGGCCGAGCCGAACACCAGCAGCGTCAGGCTGATATCCGAGGCGTCGAAGCCGAGCTTTTGCAGTGGGACCGAGAGATAAGTGAAGACGGTGAAGCCGCCGAGCGCCCACAGCACGGTGGTGCCGAGCGCATGGAGCACGGCGCCGTGCCGCGCCACCGCGAGCCGTTCGCCGAGCGTTGCGGTGCTGCTCGGCAGGCCACGCGGCAAGCCGAACAGCAGGCCAGCCAGTGCGATGGCGCCAAGGATCGCCACCATGACAAAGGTCGCGCGCCAGCCGAACTGATGCCCGATCAGGGTGCCCAGGGGAACACCGACCACGGTTGCGACCGTGATGCCTGAGGTGACCAGCGCAACCGCCCGGGCACGCCGTTCGGGCGAGGCAACGGCAACCGCAACGCCGAGCGCCGTTGGCATGCAAAGGCCGGCGCCAAGCGCCATCAGCACGCGCGAGGCCAGCAGTAGCGGAAACCCGGGAGCGAATACGGCCACCAGATTGCCCGCGATGAAGCAGGAAAGCGCCAGCGCAAGTACGTTCCGGCGGTCGAAATTGTTGAAGGCGACGGCCAGGATCGGTGAGCCGATCGCGTAGGCAAGGGCATAAGCCGTTACCAGTTGGCCGGCGGCCGCGACCGAGATCTGAACGTCGCTGGCGATCCCTGGCAAAAGACCAGCAATCACAAAGGCTTCAGTGCCGATCGCAAAGGCGGCAAGCGCCAGCCAGAACACGCTCATGATGGTCCCCGATGTTCAAGGTTTATTGAACTATTGAGCGGGCGGTGACGAATGTCAATTGGTTCAATGATAATTGAACATTGCGACAGCAAACCCGCGCGGTTATGTTTGGGTCATGAGCCGAACGCCCTTGCACCCCACGCGGGATCAACTTGAATTGCCGATGGTGTTGGACTGCCTGAGCGATCCGACGCGGCTCGCGATCGTCTACAATCTGGCGAAATATGATTCCGCGAGCACGGAGCTGCGCTGCGGCGACTTCAACGCCTTCAGCGGCAAGTCGAACCTCGCCTATCACTTTGCGAAATTGCGCGAGGCCGGGCTGGTGCAGACCCGCATCGCCGGGACCACGCGCTATATGAGGCTGCGCCGCGCGGATCTCGACGCGCGCTTTCCCGGTTTGCTCGATGTGATCATCGCCTCGGCCGCGCGGGATGCCGACCGGCTACAATTTCCTGAATGCGAAGTGGTGGCTGCGAGCTGACTGGCTCGCGAGCGGAAACCGCAAAGCGGCGAAGGTTGGAGGCCCGGCCTGGATTTGAACCAGGATAAAGAGCAATGCACTGCTCCCGCGTCGACGCGTTCCGCCACCGGGCCGAGGCGATCATTGCCTATTTCGCAGGCGCTAGCCATCCTTAGCCCGGATTAACCCTAACGGTTGCGTTGCACGATCACGCGTCGGGACGATGCGCGACGAACGTCATCCGCCATGGATTGTGGCCGATATTGCGGGGGGCGCGGGAGGCTTTGAAGCCGGCGGCCGCGAGCTTCTTCAGCATTTGCTCCTCGCCGTAACGCTGAAGGCCGATCCGTGTGCGCAATTGCCGATAGTCCGACAGCGCCGTGCTGATCAGCCCGAGCAGGGCATCCTTGAGGAAGCCGTGGCGGGCGCCGAAACCCAACAGCGCGAGAACGTCCCTGCCCATGCCGACTTCGGGTCGCAGGACATCGCCGAGTATGAGGCGCCCGGAGGGTTTGAGCAGGCGGCGAATGACGGCGAATGCGGCGTCCAGCTCTTCCGGTGTCATGTATTGCGCAACCGAATTCATGACGACGAGCTCGACCGAGCCTTCGGCCATCTGCCCCACCTCATCCAGCGAACGCACCCGGATCTTGGTGTTGGGCGCAAAGCGCGCGATCAGCCGTCCGCGCACGCCGGGCGCGGGCTCCGCGAGATAGAGGGTGGCGCAGGCATCCGCGACCTCTGCTGCGGACAGCGCTTCGCCGCAGGCATAGTCGAGCACGACGGCGTCGGGCGAGGAGATATAGGCAATGATATCCCGCGCAACGATCCGGAAATGCAGGTCGCGATGCAGCTTGCTGACATAAATCGTATGCGTGGAATCGTAATAATCGATCCATTCATCCATCGGCAGTGGGCCCGGCAAAAACTTGGGGTTCCGGCATAGGAACCGGCATCCGTATGATGCGTTAGAGGGGCCGGCGACCAGGAGTTCGGGCCGCCGGTGTCCGGTGTCCTAACAGGAAGGTTCAACGTGAGCAAAGCCAAGCCTGATCCAAAATCCGACAAAATCTCCCCCGACCTCGATACCCCGACCGACCTGCCCAACGAGGCGGTCACGAAGGTCTCGGCGGCGCTCAATACGCTGCTCGCGGATGCCTTCGCACTCTACCTGAAGACCAAGAATTTCCACTGGCATGTCAGTGGCCGGCATTTCCACGATTACCACCTGATGCTGGACGAGCAGTCGAACGCAATCTTCGCCACCACCGATCAACTGGCCGAGCGGGTGCGCAAGATCGGCGGGACCACGCTGAAATCGATCAGCCAGGTCAGCAAATTGCAGACCATCAAGGACAACAACGAGGATTACGTGCCGCCGCGCGAGATGCTGCGCGAATTGATGGAAGACAACAAGCACGTCGCGGCCGCAATGCGGAAGGCGCGCAACCTCGCCGACGAGCACGGCGACGCTGCGACCGCAAGCATCCTCGAGACCTTCATCGACGAGACCGAGCGGCGCACCTGGTTCCTGTTCGAGGCCAGCCGCCAGGAAGGCAGTAATGCGGCGTAGCACCAAAGACGGTGCGCAATGGCGACGAAGAGCGCGGAACGGGAGCGGGCTGCCTGGCCGCCGTTTGAGCTTATAACAGGTTAATTGGCACCTTCAGATATTGCTTGCCGTCGGCGTCCGGCGCCGGAAGCTTGCCGCCCTTCATGTTGATCTGCAGCGAGGGGATGATCAGCTTCGGCATCTGCAGCGTCTTGTCGCGCGCTTCGCGCGTGGCGACGAATTCGTCCTCCGTGATGCCGTCATGGACGTGGATGTTGTGGGCATGCTGCTCGGCCACCGTCGTCTCCCAGCGGATCTCGCGGCCGTTCGGGCCGTAATCGTGGCACATGAACAGGCGGGTCTCGTTCGGCAGCGACAGAATCCGGTGGATCGAGCGGTAGAGATCGCGGGCGTTGCCGCCCGGGAAATCCGCGCGCGCCGAGCCGCCGTCCGGCATGAACAAGGTGTCGCCGACGAAGGCCGCGTCACCGATCACATGCGTCATGCAGGCGGGCGTATGGCCGGGCGTATAGAGCGCGAAGGCCTTCATCGCGCCGATCTGGTAGGTGTCGCCGTCCTTGAACAGGCGGTCGAACTGGCTGCCGTCGCGCTGGAATTCGGTGCCCTCGTTGAAGATCTTGCCGAACGTCTCCTGCACGACCGTGATCTTCTCGCCGATGCCGATCTTGCCGCCGAGTCTGCTCTGGATGTAGGGCGCGCCCGACAAATGGTCGGCATGAACATGGGTCTCGATCAGCCATTCCAGCTTGAGGCGGTGCTTCGTGATGAAATCGATGATCTTGTCGGCGGATTGGTAGGCGATGCGGCCGGCCGCGTAATCGATGTCCATCACGGAATCGATCACGGCGCAGGCCTTCGATGTGGGGTCCTTGACCACGTAGCTGACGGTGTTGGTCGCCGGATCGAAGAATGCGGTGACCTCGGGCTTCACGGAGAGGTCGACGGTGTGAGGAATGTCGGACATGGGCTGCTCCTCTACTCGTAAAGTGATCCGGCAAGCGCCGGCTGCCGGTCGGCGAGCGCGCGGGCGCCGGCCATCCCGACCAGCATGGCAATCATGAACTGGATCGACGCCGACGATCCATAACCAAGCGCCACGAAGGCGGGACCGGGACAGAAACCGGCGATACCCCAGCCTACCCCGAAAATCGCAGGTCCGACGATCACGCGCAAATCGAAATCGGTTTTGGTCGGCAGATGGAATGCACCCGCAAGAACCGGTCGTGGCCACCTCAGCACAACCCTGAAGCCGATAAACGTGATGGTGACGGCACCTAGCATCACGAACACGAGACTGGGATCCCACGATCCCGTGCGAATCGCCGCGAGGTCGAGGAAGTTCAGGACCTTCGCCGGATTGGACATGCCGGAGACCAGGAGCCCGAGTCCGAATGCCAGGCCGATGACGAACTGGATCAGAACAGACATGCGGGACCTCATGCGAGATGCCGGATGACGAAGGTCGTCGCAAATCCCGTCGCCATGAAGACCAGTGTAGCGACAATGGATCGAAGCGACAGCCGCGATATGCCGCAGACGCCGTGGCCGGAGGTGCAGCCGCTGCCCCATACCGAACCGAAGCCAACCAAAAGGCCCGCGATCCCCAAAAGGATACCGCCGGTCTCGATGGCTTGCGGCGGAAGGCTGCCGATCGCAACACGTACCACGACGGGCGCGGCGACGAGCCCGGCAATGAAGGCGAGGCGACCGGGCCATTCCTGATCGTTGAACGGCGGAAGCAGGCGGGCGGCGATGCCGCTCACTCCCGCGATCCGACCGGCGAACGCCATCAACGCCACGGCGGAAAGGCCGATCAAGGCTCCGCCCAGCAGCGCGGTCATCGGCGTGAAGGTGGTCGGCATCTTCTTGCTCCCTCGATGGGCCGTCACTGAGACGGGGGCGGCGTCCGAAAGTGCGGAGGCTGCGAACCGGATCCGTCATCCGCCAGCCGTCTGATCAACTCGCCCAATTGATTGCGCGAGCCAATCTAGAGCATGATCCAGAAAAGTGGGCACCGGTTTTCCGAAAAAGATCAAAGCGGGATGACGATTCGAAGAAAAGTCATCCCGCTTTAGTGGGTCTTGAGACGGCGCCGACGCCCGATCGAGATTTACTGTGCCGACAATCCCAGCGTTGCCTGCGTCTTGACGACGGGCGGAGGATTCCATTTTCCGGTCAGCGCCTCGGACTTCGGACTGTAGAGGCGCATGGTCAGGTTGAAGGGGCCCTTCGGCGCCGGAAGCCAATTGGCTTCCTTGTCCTTGCCCGGGCTTTCGTTCTGGAAGTAAAGATCGAGCGAGCCGTCCGCGTTATACTTGAACGGCATCCAACTGCTGACTGCGAAGCGGTTCAGCACATTGCCGACCTGGAAGCCTTCCGGATCGTACAGCGTGATCGACCAGAACGCGTTGACCGGCGGGGCGGCATTCTTCTCGAACGTGATGGTGTACTTGCTTGCGCCGTCGAGCGGCTTGCCGGTCTCGTCGCCGAGATTGAGCGGATAGATGGCGTCCTCGGGCAGATTCGCGCCGAGCCCCAATTGCGAGACGATGGCACGCTTCAGATAGTAGTTGCCGTAAACACCCATCGTATCGGTGTTCATCGACCAGCCATTGGCAACCCTCGCCAGCGTCGGCACCTTCCAGGCCATCAGCTTCTGCGCGTCCTGCGGGGCGGTCTCGAAGGCGCGCTGCAGGACAGGGTCGATCCTGCCGATGTCGAAGCTCTTGCCTGGCTCGATGCCGATCTTCTTCATCTGCGCGATGATCGGCTGATCGGTGATATGAGGCGGGTGAAGCTTCAGCAGTTCGGCCGCATAGGCGAAATACACGCCGGCCGTCATCGCATCGACCTGGACCTTCGGCGGCGTCTTCATGTCGACGCTTGGGTCGGGCTTGAATTCGACGGGTTTGGGCGTCTTGCCGAATTCTGAAAGCGGCGCGACCTTGTAACCCGCCTGGATCTTGTGAACCGCATCGTAGTCTGCCGGGCCGTCGGTCTTGGTACGGCCGATCACCCAGACATAAGGCGTTGGTGCGTCGATCCGCTGCGTGTCCTTCGGGAGCTTGAACTCATCGACAAATCTGTCACGCAGATCCGGTCGCCAGCCGGGGGGCGTCAGCAGGAAGGTGCCCGCCTTGGTGCCCGTCGTCCGCCACCCCGGCGAGGCAAAGACATCGGTCCACATGTCCAGCATCGGCAGCAGATAATAGCGCCCGTCGGTATCAGGGACCGAGACCACGACGGGCTCCTTGGTCATGTCGAGCCATGATACGGAATAGAGCGTGTCGAAGTTGGAGCGCACCACGCCCTTGAAATTCGCCGGCGGATATTCTGATACGTTGACGAACGTGTTCATCGGGCCCTTGAAATCGGTGGTGCCGTTGGTGAATTGCTTCCGCGTCACGTCCATCGACAGGATAGGGTAGAAATAAATATAGGCGTCCACCGCGATGGCGTGCGCTTCCTGCTCGGTGATTGCCGGCGCCGCTTGTTGCGCAAGCGCAGCGGGCAGAGCCGCCGCACCCAGGCCGAGAGACAAAGTCAGCGTCAGAATTCCTCGAAACATATCGACTACTCCTCAACTGATGTGTGCTGTCGTGATTTATGGGGGCAGGCCTCTACAATCGTTGGATGCTTCGACTTCGAAGTCTTCGCGTTCAGGCAAGGGATGTCAGGTGTGCAAGAGGGGGTGTGCAGCATAAGACGCCACACGACGCCCGCGGGGCAGATTATTGAATCAAATGCTATAAAGTCCGATGTCGAAGAACGACTGTTTCAACTACCTCCACGAGTACAATCTAGCACAAGCGTGAATGTGAACCAGTCGGGCCATCGCTAGCTCGTTGCGCTGTGTGCCCGCTCGTGGGCATATCCCCGCGGGCACTTCCCGCATCTTTCGGTCCTGCTGACCCCATGGCGACGCGCGATGGTGCCACTTGGCCCGCACGATCAGCCGCGCTTCCACAACCTCACAAGCGGCCCATTCCCGCCCATCACCGGATCGGTCTTGGGTGTCGCGACCTGTGGGATCGTCTTCAGCGCCTTGACGTGATTTTCGGGCGTCGGTCGCGTGATCTCCATCGGCGGTCCCGGCGGATAGGCGCCGACCACGCAGAAATCATCGCTCGCGGCAATCAATTGGTGCCCGGTGCCGGCGGGCAGGATCGCGACGTCTCCGGCGGAGATCTCCAGCACCTTGCCGCGATCGCCGCCGAACTGTACGCGCGCATGTCCTCGTGAGACGCCGAGCACCTCGTGCACGGTCGAATGATAGTGCAGGTAATCGTAGACGCCGTTGCGCCACATCGCGCCCCAGCCATTGGCGCCGAACAACCCTTCGATAGTCTTCTCCGGATGCTCGTTGTCGACGTCGACGGTCGCCTTGTAGACCAGGAACGGCAGCGGATTGTTCGGCACCAGGCCGTCATCCTCGAAGACGATCGTGAGCGGCGTTGCATCGGCCTTGACGACGGACATGGGAAGCTCCCGTAGGATGGGTAGAGCGAAAGCGAAACCCATCGCGATTGCCGTGAGCCACCAGATGATGGGTTTCGCTTCGCTCTACCCATCCTACAACGTCATTTCGGCCGCCTACGTTCCTACGCCCGCTTCTTGTCGCGCATCAGGTCGGCGAAGCGTTTGAAGAGGTAATGCGAGTCGCGCGGGCCGGGCGACGCCTCCGGGTGATACTGCACGGAGAACACCGGCTTGCCGTCGAGCTGGATGCCGCAATTGGAGCCGTCGAACAACGAGATATGGGTCTGCGTTGCGCCGGCGGGCAATGTCGCCTGGTCCACAGCAAAGCCGTGGTTCATCGAGGTGATCTCGACCTTGCCGGTGGTCTCGTCCTTTACCGGGTGATTGGCGCCGTGATGGCCCTGGTGCATCTTTTTGGTCTTGGCGCCGACGGCGAGCCCGAGCATCTGATGCCCCAAGCAGATGCCGAAGGTCGGCGTACCCGACTCGATCACCTTCTGGATGACGGGCACGGCATATTTGCCGGTCGCGGCGGGATCGCCGGGGCCGTTGCTCAAGAACACGCCGTCCGGGTTCATCGCGAGGATGTCTTCGGCCGACGTGGTCGCCGGCACCACCGTGACCTTGCAGCCGACGCCGGCGAGCAGGCGCAGGATGTTGCGCTTGATGCCGTAGTCGACAGCGACCACGTTGAATTCAGGGGTGGTCTGCCGGCCGTAGCCCTTGTCCCATTCCCAAGGCGTCTCGTCCCAGGTGAAGCGCTGACCGGAGGTCACCATCGGCACCAGGTCCATGCCTTCGAGGCCGGGCCATTCCCGCGCTTCTTCCTTGAGGCCGTGCAGGTCGAACCTGCCGTCTTTTGAATGCGCGATGACGGCGTTCGGCATGCCCTTGCTGCGGATTAGCGCCGTGAGCGCGCGGGTGTCGATGCCCGACAGGCCGATGATGCCGCGCGCTTTCAGCCATTGATCGAGATGGCGGGTGGCGCGGTAGTTCGAGGGATCCGATATCGCGGTGCGGAGGATGACCCCGCGCGCGCCCGGCGTTGCCGCCATGTTCACCGTCTCGATGTCTTCGTCGTTGGTGCCGACGTTGCCGATATGCGGGAAGGTGAAGGTGATGATCTGCCCGGCATAGGAGGGATCGGTCAAAATCTCCTCATAGCCGGTCATGGCGGTGTTGAAGCAGACTTCGCCGACGGCCTGGCCTTCCGCGCCGAGGCCAAAGCCTTCCAGCACGGTGCCATCGGCGAGCGCGAGGAGCGCGGTCGGTTTGTGGTCCGGCCAGGCTGAAGCGTTTTCGGATGTGGTCATGAGCCCTTTACATAGTTCCCACATCCTGCCGCGTCAAAGCGAAAGGGCGTCCATTCACACGGGTTTTGCGCCTATTTGACTGGCGGTTCCGGGGTTTTAAGCTAGGGTTCCCGCCATAACCTCGTTTCCCGGCCCAAATTGCCCGTTTCGGAGCCCGCATGGACAACACGATGCCGATCCTGCTCGTCCCGGGCCTGGTTTCGTCGCCGCGGATCTTTGCCCCTGTCGTACCGGCGTTGTGGCGGTGCGGGCCGGTCACGGTCGCCAACCACATCCGCGACGACCATATGGGGGCGATCGCGCGCCGGATCCTGGCCGAGGCGCCGCCGCGCTTTGCGCTGGCCGGGCATTCGATGGGCGGCTACATCGCCTTCGAGATCATGCGCCAGGCGCCGGAGCGGGTGGCAAAGCTGGCCTTGATCAACACCCAGGCCCGCCCCGATACGCCGGAGGCCTCCGAGCGCCGCCGCAGCATGATGGCTCGCGCCAAAAGCGGCGATTTCCGCGGTGTGTTGGATGAGCTGTTTCCCGGCTTCGTGCACCCGTCGCGGCGCGAGGACGCCAGCCTGCGCCGGCTTGTCCACGAGATGGGCGAGGATGTCGGGGTCGAGGGCTTCATCCGCCAGCAGACGGCGGTGATCAGCCGCCCCGACTCGCGGCCGACGCTGGCCTGGATCAGGTGCCCGACCCTGGTGCTGACGGGCGACGAGGACCATACCATCCCGAATTCGCTGTCGGTTGAGATGGCGAACGGCATTCCAGGCGCCAGGCTCGTGATCCTGCCCGATTGCGGGCACCTGCCGCAGCCGGAACAGCCCGAGGCGACCGCGAACGCACTGGTCGAGTGGCTGCGGAACTGAGGTTGTTCTCGCGGAACGAACGGCCTAGATGGAAGGTTTCATCATTCAGGGACACGGCCATGCTGCGCGACGACATCAACAACGCGGTCAAGGACGCCATGAAGGCGAAGGAGGAGCGCAAGCTCTCCACGCTGCGCATGGTCAATTCGACCATCAAGAACGCCGATATCGACGCGCGCGGCCAAGGCAAGCCGCCGCTTTCTGATGCCGAATTGCTCGGCGTGCTGCAGAAGATGATCAAGCAGCGCCAGGAAGCGGTCGAGCTCTACGACAAGGGCGGTCGCGCCGAGCTCGCCGCGCAGGAGCGCGAGGAGATCGCGGTGATCTCAGCCTATCTGCCGAAGCAGATGTCGGAGGATGAGGTGAAGGCCGCGATATCAGCCGCGATCGCCGAGACCAATGCTGCCGGGGTCAAGGACATGGGCAAGGTAATCGGCGCGTTGAAGGCGAAGTACACCGGGCAGATGGATTTCGCGAAGGCCAGTGGCCTGGTGAAGGCGGCGCTGGGATAGGGCTTCGAACGGACCAGTTTCAAACCGACGGAGGACATCATGGCCGACCAGCAAGCCCAACCCTCCGGTCCCGATCTGTCGCAAGGCGTGGCGCCCTCCGACTTCTCCGGCGCCACTCTGCTCGGCCATGTCGGCGATGAAGACGTATTGCTGGTGCGTTCAGGGTCGGACGTCTTCGCGATCGACGCCCATTGCAGCCATTATCACGGGCCGCTGGCGGAAGGCCTCGTCGTCGGCGAGAGCGTCCGCTGTCCCTGGCATCACGCCTGTTTCGATCTGCGCACCGGCGAGGCTGCACGCGCTCCGGCGTTGAGCACGCTCGCGGTGTGGAAGGTCGAGCACGAAGGCGAGCGCATCTTTGTCCGCGAGAAGCGCGAGCAGCCCAAGCCTCGCGTGAAAGGCGCGATCGATGCGCCCGGCCGCATCGTGATCGTGGGCGGTGGCGCGGCGGGATTTGCCGCCGCCGAGATGCTGCGACGACAGGATTATCACGGCAGCATCACGATGCTGAGCGGCGAGGCCGCGGCGCCTGTCGATCGGCCGAACCTGTCGAAGGACTATCTTGCCGGCAGCGCGCCGGAGGACTGGCTGCCGCTGCGGCCTGACGATTTCTATTCTGACGCCGCGATCGATCTGCGGCTCAAGACCAAGGTCGCGTCGATCGATCCGGCTGCGCACCAGGTGGTTCTCGCCGATGGCAAGGCCTTGCCCTATGACCGGTTGTTGCTGGCGACCGGCGCGGAGCCGGTGCGTCTATTGATACCGGGCGCGGACCAGCCCCATGTTCATCTTTTGCGCTCGCTGGATGATTGCCGCGCGATCATCGCTTCAGCGAGCGGCGCGCACCGCGCGGTTGTGATCGGCGCAAGTTTCATCGGGCTCGAGGTCGCGGCCTCGTTGCGGGCGAGGGATATCGAGGTCCACGTCGTCGGGTTGGAGCAGCGGCCGATGGAGCGCGTGCTCGGGCCCGAAATGGGCGACTTCGTCCGCAGCCTGCACGAAGAGCACGGCGTTGTCTTTCACCTCGGCGATACCGTCACCGCGATGGACGGCAAGCGCGCGAGCCTGCAGAGCGGCGGCGTGCTCGAGGCCGATCTCGTCGTGATCGGCGTCGGCGTGCGGCCGCGTCTCGCGCTGGCCGAAAAGGCCGGGCTTGCGATCGATCGCGGCGTCACCGTCAATGCCTATCTCGAAACCAGCAGCGCCGGCATTTATGCAGCGGGCGACATCGCCCGCTGGCCGGATCCGCATTCCGGCGAGAACATCCGCGTCGAACACTGGGTGGTGGCGGAGCGCCAGGGCCAGACTGCCGCGCGCAACATGCTCGGTCAGCGGGAAGTGTTCAATACGGTGCCGTTCTTCTGGAGCCAGCATTACGACGTGCCGATCAACTATGTCGGCCATGCCGAGAAATGGGACGAGATCGACGTTGACGGCGATATTGCCGCAAAGGACTGCGTGGTGCGCTACAAGAGAGGCGGCCGCGTGCTCGCGGTGGCATCAATCTATCGGGATATTGCGAGCCTCGAGGCTGAGCTCGCCATGGAGCGCGGCGCGTTGGCGGCGTAGCCTGACCTCAGTACAATGCCGTCATGCCCGGGCAAAAGCGCGAAGCGCGTCTTCGCGCAGATGTCCCGGGCATCCACGTCTTTGTAGCTTGAGCAAGTGTCTTCGTGGATGGCCGGGACAAGCCCGGCCATGACGAGAATTGATCACTTCGGCTGCAGCTTCAGCGCTGCCGAGTTGATACAGTAGCGCAGGCCGGTCGGGCCGGGGCCGTCGGGGAAGACGTGGCCAAGATGGCCACTGCATTTCGAGCACAGCACCTCGGTGCGCACCATGCCGTGGCTGTGGTCGGTCTCCTCGTCGATATGGCTTTCCGTCGCCGGCTGCGTGAAGCTCGGCCAGCCGCAGCCGGAATCGAACTTGGCATCGGATTCGAACAAGGTCTGGCCGCAGCCGGCGCAGACATAGGTGCCCTTGCGGTGCTCATGCTCGTATTCGCCGGTGAAGGGACGCTCGGTCGCTTTCTCGCGCAGCACCGCATATTGCATCGGCGTCAATTCCTTGCGCCATTCGGCGTCGCTCTTGACGACCTTGTCTGGGGTCTTGGTGTCGGACATGGAGGCTCCTCTCACTATGCCGTCATTGCGAGCGAAGCGAAGCAATCCATGCCGCAGCACGTGCAGAGATGGATTGCTTCGTCGCTTCGCTCCTCGCAATGACGGAAACTGTGGCGCTTAATTCGTGACCTTGGTGTTGCCGACCAGTGTCGGCTTCTCGATGTAGTTTTCCGCGAAGATCTTCTTCAGGTTCTCGACCTTCGGGATGTCATTATACGCAATATAGGGTTGGTTGGGGTGCAGCGTCAGGTAGTCTTGGTGATAGGCCTCCGCGGGATAGAACCCCTCGAGCGGTCCGACCTTGGTCACGATCGGTTTCTTGTAGACCTTGGCGGCGTTGAGCTGGGCGATATAGGCCTCCGCCACCTTCTTCTGATCGTCGCTGGTGGCGAAGATCGCCGAGCGGTATTGCGTGCCGGTGTCCGGACCCTGGCGATTCAACTGCGTCGGGTCGTGCACGACCGAGAAGAAGATCTGCAGGAGCTTGCCGTAGGAAACCTGCTTCGGGTTGTACTTGATCTCGACGGATTCCGCGTGTCCGGTCGTGCCGGTGGAGACCATGTTGTAGTCGGCGGTCGCCTTGTTGCCGCCGGCATAGCCGGAAACCGCGCTGACGACGCCAGCGGTGTGCTGGAACACGCCCTGCACGCCCCAGAAGCAGCCGCCCGCGAGCACCGCGGTCTGGATGCCATCGGTGGCCTTTGCGTCGAGCGTCGGGACGGGAATGATCACGGCGTCTTCAGCCGCCCGCGAGGGGGCTGCGGCGAAGGAGGCGATGGCCAGCGCGCCGAGGGCGGCAGCGCAGAGCGACAGGCGGCGGAACGGGCGATTGGACATGGTTTCCTCTTTGGATGGGAGGGCCTGGAGCCAGTCTAGAACGGAAGCCAGGTTTCGGAAATCGGGCGGTCTTCCCCTGGATGCCGAAGATACGGGCTGGGGAGGGGGGTGTTACGGCCGGATGGACACGAGTCTGTGAACCAGCCCCGTCATTGCGAGGAGCGGAGCGACGAAGCAATCCATGCCTCCGCAAGGGGATAAATGGATTGCTTCGCTTCGCTCGCAATGACGGGGGAGAGGATCACACCACCACGGAGAGCCGCTTCGCCGCGCGCGTGATCCCCGTGTACAGCCACCTCGCGCGGCTGTCCTGGAACGCAAAACTTTCGTCGAACAGTACGACGTCGTCCCATTGCGAGCCCTGCGACTTGTGCACGGTGAGCACATAGCCGTAGTCGAATTCGTCGTAGGGCTTGCGCTGTTCCCATGGGATGGTCTCGATGGCGCCGCCGAAGCATTCGCCGCGCACGGAGACCTTGGTGACCTTGTGGCCGAAATCCTCGTCCGGCATCACGCGCATGGTGATGATCTTGGATTTCGATTGCGCGCGCGCTTTCACCCGCCACAGGCCGCCGTTGAACAGGCCCTTCTTGCGGTTGTTGCGCAGGCAGACCAGCTTGTCGCCGGCGACCGGCAAGGGATCCTCGATGTTCTGCCGCTGTCGCATCCGCATGTTGTAGGCGCGGCGGGTGTTGTTGCGGCCCACCAGCACCTGGTCGGCATTCATGACGCGCTCGGGATCGAGCTCGTTGCGCGGCACCACCTCGCTCTCGCCATGGCGGCCGATCTCGAGCTCGCGGCCTTCGCGGATGTCCATCGACATCCGCACGATCGGATCGTCCTGCGCCTGGCGATGCACCTCGGTCAGCATCGCGTCGGGCTCGGCATTGGTGAAGAAGCCGGCGCCCTGGATCGGCGGAAGCTGCGCGGGATCGCCGAGCACGAGCAGTGGACAGTCGAACGACATCAGGTCGCGGCCGAGATCGGCGTCCACCATCGAGCATTCGTCGATCACGATCAGCTTGGCTTTCGATGCCGGCGCGTCGTCCCACAATTCGAAAGTCGGCTGCTCGACGCCGGATTCGCGGGCGCGGTAGATCAGCGAATGGATAGTGGAGGCGTTCTCGCAGCCCTTGTTGCGCATGACCAGCGCGGCCTTGCCGGTGAATGCCGCGAATTTCACCTCGCCGTCGACGCCGTCGGCGATATGTTGCGCCAGCGTCGTTTTGCCGGTGCCGGCATAGCCGAACAGGCGGAAGATCGGCGGTGTGCCGTTCTTACCCGGTTTTGCCTTGAGCCAGTCGGCGACGGCTTTCAGCGCGGAATCCTGATGCGGCGTAAAGGTGGTCATGGGTCTCGGCGGAGGAGAGGACAAGCGGGCGATCGCCCGCCGACTCAGCCCCTCAACCTAGCCATTCAGGCTGCCGGCGCAAGGTGCCGGCCGGCCGCCCCAGGATACCCAAAGATACCCAAGCCATACCCAAGCCTATTGCCAGCCGGGAACGCCGCGCATATCCGGCAGGTGGTGAGCGATACCCTTGTGGCAGTCGATACAGGTCTTCTCGCCCGTGAACAGAAAGCGCTGATGCGCCACGCTCGCCCGCGGCGACTGCTTGGTGATGTCCATCGATTGCGCGCTGTGGCAGTTGCGGCATTCGAGCGAATCATTGGCCTTGAACCGCGCCCATTCATGCAGCGCGAGCTCGAGCCGATTGTCGACGAACTTGTCGCGGGTGTTGATGCTGCCGAAAAGATGGCCCCAGACTTCCTTGGAGGCCTGCATCTTGCGGGCGATCTTGTCGGTCCAGTTGTGCGGGACGTGGCAGTCCGGGCAGGTCGCGCGCACGCCGGAGCGGTTGGTGAAGTGGATGGTGGACTTCAATTCGGCAAAGACGTTGTCACGCATCTCGTGACAGCCGGTGCAGAATTTTTCGGTGTTGGTCAGTTCCAGCGCGGTGTTGAAGCCGCCCCAGAAGATCACGCCGGCGACGAAACCGGCAAGCACCAAGACGCCGAGCCCGAACACCGAGCTCGGCCGGATCAGCACGTCCCATAGTTCGAGGGCAAAACGCCACGGCCGCGCAAACCAGCCTTGGCCTGGCGGCGCCTTGTCGACGTCGCTCATCGGTGGCCACCGGGTGCTGGGCGATTCAGGATGGTGTCGATGTCGACGAAATCATTGGTCACCGGCGGCGTCGTGACGTTCTGCGGAACGTGACATTCCGTGCAGAAGTACCGACGCGGCGATACCGAGGCGAGGAACTGGCCGTCGCGGTCCATGAAATGGGTGATGCTCACCATCGGCGCCTGCGATTCGCCGGTGCGGGCGCGGGCGTGGCAGGACAGGCATTTGTTGCCGTTCATATCGACCTGGTAGCCGTCGATCGAATGCGGGATCACCGGCGGCTGCTCCGGGTAGTTGCGGATCTCCCGTTCAGCGGTGTTGCGCATCGGCGTCATCGGCGGCGCCGGTCCCTCCTCGTTGAGCGGGGCGGGACCGCGCAGGCCGGACGTGACGCCTTGCGCGAGCAGCGAGCTTGAAGCGGCGACAAGCGCAATGGCAAGAACAACGATAGCGGACTTTCCGATCATGTCGTCGTCACCTTCTCGATGCGCACAGCGCATTTCTTGTAGTCGGTCTGCAGCGAAATCGGATCGGTCGCATCCAGCGTCACCTTGTTGATGAGCTTGGATTCATCGAACCAGGGCACGAACACCAGGCCGCGCGGCGGCTTGTCGCGGCCGCGGGTCTCCAGCCGGACGCGGATGAAACCGCGGCGGGATTCCACCTTGACCTCGTCGCCGCGGCGCAGCTTCAGATCAGCAGCGTCGTCGGGGTGCATGAAGCAGACGGCTTCAGGAAATGCCCGGTAGAGTTCGGGAACGCGGCGGGTCATGGTGCCGGAGTGCCAATGCTCCAGCACGCGGCCGGTCGAGAGCCAGAACGGAAAGTCCTTGTCGGGCGATTCCGCCGGCGGCTCGTAGGGCAGTGCGAAGATCCGCGCCTTGCCGTCGGGGAAGCCATAGAACTGAACGCCGGTGCCCTGCTGGACGTAGGGGTCGAGCCCCTCGCGGAAGCGCCAGCGGGTCTCCTGGCCGTTGACGACAGGCCAGCGCAATCCGCGCACCTGGTGATAGGTGTCGTACGGCGCGAGGTCGTGGCCGTGGCCGCGGCCGAACGAGGCATATTCCTCGAACAGGCCTTTATGGACGTAGAAGCCGAAGGCCTTCGACTCGTCATTGGCGTAGCCGGCCTCGATGTCGGTGACCGGGAACTTGTCGACCTGGCCGTTGCGGTAGAGGATGTCGAACAGCGTCTTGCCGCGATACTCCGGCATCTTCGCGATCAGCTCTTCCGGCCAGACTTCCTCGACCTTGAAGCGTTTGGAGAACTCCATGAGCTGCCAGAGGTCGGAGCGCGCCTCGCCCGGCGCCGACACCAGTTGGTGCCAGGTATGCGTGCGGCGTTCGGCGTTGCCATAGGCGCCTTCCTTCTCGACCCACATCGCCGTCGGCAGGATGAGGTCGGCGGCCAGCGCCGTCACGGTCGGATAGGCGTCCGACACCACGATGAAATTCTCGGGGTTGCGATAGCCGGGATAGGTCTCCTCGTTGCCGTTGGCGGCGGCCTGCAGGTTGTTGTTGACCTGGATCCAGTAGGCGTTGAGCAGCCCGTCCTTCAGCATTCGGTTCTGCAGCACGGCATGATAGCCGGGCTTGTCGGGAATGGTGCCTTCCGGAAGCTTCCAGATGTGCTCGGCCTTCGCGCGATGCTCCTTGTTGGTCACGACCATGTCGGCCGGCAGGCGGTGCGAGAAGGTGCCGACCTCGCGCGCGGTGCCGCAGGCCGATGGCTGGCCGGTCAGCGAGAACGGGCTGTTGCCGGGCTCGGAGATTTTTCCGGTCAGGAGGTGGATGTTGTAGACGAGGTTGTTGCACCAGACGCCGCGGGTGTGCTGGTTGAAGCCCATGGTCCAGAAGCTCGTGACCTTGACCTTCGGATCGGCATAGAGCTCGGCGAGTGCCTGCAGCCGGCTGAGCGGGACGCCGGCCATGTCGGCCGCCTTCTCCAGCGTGTAGTCGGAGACGAACTTGACGTATTCGTCATAAGTCATGTCCTGGGCATCGCCCGCCTTGGCGCGGCCGGTCGCCTTCTTCTCCAGCGGGTGGTCGGGCCGCAGGCCGTAGCCGATATCGGTCTGGCCGCGCTTGAACAGCGTGTGCTTGTCGACGAAATCCTTGTTGACCCGTCCGGTCTTGACGATGTGGTTGGCGATCGCGTTGAGCAGATAGAGGTCAGTCTGCGGTTTGAACACGAGGCCGATGTCGGCGAGATCGAACGAGCGGTGCTCGAAGGTCGAAAGCACGGCAACGCGCACATGCGGCGCCGAGAGGCGGCGGTCGGCGACCCGGGTCCACAGGATCGGGTGCATCTCCGCCATGTTCGAGCCCCACAGCACGAAGGCATCAGTGGCCTCGATGTCGTCATAGCAGCCCATCGGCTCGTCAATGCCGAAAGTGCGCATGAAGCCGACGGCAGCGGAGGCCATGCAATGCCGCGCATTGGGATCGATGTTGTTGGAGCGGAAGCCGGCCTTGAACAGCTTTGATGCCGCGTAGCCTTCGAAGATCGTCCACTGGCCGGAGCCGAACATGCCGATGCCGCTCGGCCCGCGCTTCTTCAGCGCGGCCTTGAACTTCTCCGTCATCACATCGAAGGCCTCGTCCCATGAGACTTCGGTGAAATCGCCGTTCTTGTCGTACTTGCCGTCCTTCTTGCGCAGCAAAGGCTTGGTCAGGCGATCATGGCCGTACATGATCTTGGAGAGGAAATAGCCCTTGACGCAGTTCAGGCCGCGGTTGACTTCCGACTTGATGTCGCCGTGGGTGGCGACGACGCGGTTGTCCTTGGTCGCGACCATCACGCTGCAGCCGGTGCCGCAGAAGCGGCACGGCGCCTTGTCCCACTTCATTTCGCTCTCGGCGCGTTCGGTGACGAGGTTGGCGGCACCTGCCGCAACCGGCATGCCTCCGGCGAGCGCCGCCATCGCGGCGGCTTCCAGTTTCAGGACCTGGCGGCGATCCAGCTTGGGGGCGGTCATGGCATTTCCTTCCCTTCATCAAGGGGCGGCCGATCACGTGTCATCACACGTTATCGGCGTCGACGGCGTGGAACACGAGCGAGGCGGAATAGACGTTGGGCAGCGCGGAAATCGTGTTGAGGGTCGCGCCGAGCGAGCTTGCGTCGGGCGCATCCACGACGACCACGAGCTTTCCCTTCTCATCGCGGCCGTAAATCTCGCAGCCGCGCAGTGCCGTGATCGCAGCTTCGGTGGCATCAAGCCGCTCAGGCCGGGTTTGCACGAGGATGCTGGCGATCTCGCCGCCGGGCGGCGGAACGACAGGCTCGGCCTGCAGGACGCGGCCCGTGATGAGCGCTCGGCGGTCGATGGTGGTCTGAGCTCTGATCATGTCGGGTGTTCCTTGAGAAATCGGCTGATCAATGTGGCGGGGGAGGGCCCGGTGGGCCCGCGATCATCTGATAGATCCACACAGCAAGTCCGTAGCTGCCCACCGTGGCCACGGCCAAAGCGGGCATCACAACTGCCGTGAGAAAAAGAAATGCGAAGATCTCCATGCGCCTACGGCGCGGCCTCGCGCTCGCATCGTCGCTGGTTGCCGACATACGTCGTCTCGATTCGATTTGGATTGTGTGGGGGAAGGCCTCGTTGCCTTCCGAAAAAAAGTAACGTCGCTGGGATACTTTAGCACTGATCTAAATCAATGCGCGCCAAAACTATACTAGCTCGAAGCGGATTCGGCGGCGCCGCTACCCGCAAGGTTACTGTTTGGTTGCGGCGCGCGTCTTCCGCCATCCGGAATTGGCAAAGGCTGGACTTCGCGCGCCCCGGCAATACACTGCCGCAAACAAACAAGACGTACGGGAGCGACGCCATGAAATTCGGCATCTTCTACGAGCTGCAACTGCCGCGTCCGTGGAACGAGGGCGACGAGCTTAAGCTTTATCAGGACGCATTGACGCAGCTCGAGACCGCCGACCGGCTCGGCTACGACTATGCCTGGGTCGTGGAACATCATTTCCTCGAGGAATACTCGCACTCGCCGGCGCCGGAATCGTTCCTGGGTGCGGCAAGCCAGCGCACCCGCAACATCCGGCTCGGGCATGGCATCTTGCAGCTCACGACCAACCATCCCGCGCGTGTCGCCGAGCGGGTCGCAGTCCTCGATCTCCTCAGTAACGGGCGCTGCGAGTTCGGGATGGGCGAGAGCGCCTCGATCACCGAATTGACGCCGTTCGGCCGCGACATGGAGACCAAGCGGGAAGTGTTCGAAGAGGCGGTCGCGGCGATCTTCCCGATGTTCACCAAGATCGGCACCGAGCATCACGGCAAATATTTCGATATCCCCTTGCGCAACGTGGTGCCGAAGCCGGTGCAGAAGCCGCATCCGCCGCTCTGGATGGCGTGTTCGCAATTGCCGACCATCGAGCGCGCCGGGCAGCACGGCTTCGGCGCGCTCGGCTTTCAATTCGTCAGCGCGGACGCGGCGCATGCCTGGGTGCATGCCTATTACAACGCGATCACCAAGCGGCTGAAGAAGCTCGCCGATTACCAGATCAATCCCAACATGGCGCTGGTGTCGTTCTTCATGTGCGCCAGGACGGATGAAGAAGCGCGCGCCCGCGCCGACGGCGCCACCTTCTTCCAGTTCGCGCTGCGCTATTATGGCGCGTCGCAGAACCGGCAGCGGCCGGCGCCGGGCACCGTCAACATGTGGGACGAGTACAACAAATGGAAGCGCGACAATCCGGAAGCGCAGGAAGCCGCATTGCGCGGCGGTCTGATCGGATCGCCTGAAACCATCCGCAGGAAGCTGCGCCGCTTCCGCACCTCGCACATCGACCAGGTGATCCTGCTCAATCAAGCCGGCAAGAACACGCACGATCACATCTGCGAGTCGCTCGAATTGTTTGCCAGCGAAGTGATGCCGGAGTTCCAGCACGATCCCGAGCACGATGAATGGAAGCAGGGCGTGATGAGCGGCGAGATCAAGCTCGAGGAGATCGACACCGAGGCGTTCAAGGATCGCTACGGCAAACTGTCGATCAACCCTGGTTCGCAAGCGGAGAAGGCAGCAGCGAGCGGCTGACAAATTTGTAGGCAGCGCCACACTTCACCGTCATGCCCGCCAACGGATCGGCGCGAAGCGCCGCCCGATGACAGGCTCCGGCGGGCATCCAGTGCGCCGCGGCATTTCGGCCCGTGCTCTGGCGCCGGTGGTTACTGGATCGTCTGCTTTCGCGGACGATGACAGCGGAGAGCTGTCTGCATCCCGATTTCGTGAAGGAAATATTTCGCTACGCACAATCCGCGGCTTGAAAGAAACCGCGCGTCCGGTGCCCGATGGCAGTGCGGGCATCGCTATTTTTTCGGGGTCCTCGACAGCCTCATTCGTGCCCCCCATCATTCCCTGACGCCGCATGATGGCGCGCGGATAACGCGCTCGATCGTCAGGAGAATTTGGTAGTGAAGCGTCGCGAGTTCCTAACACTGTCGCTCGGCTCTGCCGCCGTCGCTGCTTTGCCCTTGCGCGCGCAGGCCGAGGCGGCGCTAAAGGAAATTCGTGTCGGCTACCAGAAAACCGGCGTGCTGGTTATCGCGCGGCAGCGCGCAACCTTGGAAAATCATTTCAAGTCGGCCGGCATCGAGGTGAAATGGGTCGAGTTTTCCTCGGGCCCGCCGATGATGGAAGCGATGAATGTCGGTAGCATCGACTACGGTGCGGTCGGCGACTCGCCACCGGTATTTGCGCAAGCTGCCGGCGCGGCGATCGTTTATGCCGCCGGCCAGCCGATCACCAACGGCCAAGGGATATTGGTGCCGCAGAACTCGGCCATCCGCACAATTGCCGATCTCAAGGGCAGGCGCATCGGCTTCACCAAGGGTTCCAGCGCGCACAACATCGTGGTGCAGACGCTGGAAAAGGCCGGCCTCACCTACAACGATATCACGCCCGTCTATCTGACGCCGCCGGACGCGGGCCCGGCATTCGCCAATGGCAGCATCGATGCCTGGGCGGTCTGGGATCCCTATTTCGCCATCGCCGAGACCAAGCAGAACGGCCGCATCCTGGTGAACTCCTACGAGATCACCAAGACCAACTCGTTCTTCATCGCCAACCGCGACTTTTCGAAGAATCACGGACCGATCCTGCAGCAGATCAACGACGTCATCGCATCGACCGCGACGTGGGCGGAGGCGCACCGCAACGAAGTGGCCAAATCGCTCAGCGCTGTGACCGGCGTTCCGCTCGACATCCAGACCGTCGCTGCCAATCGCGCCGCGTTCAAGATCGGACCGGTCACCGACGACATCGTCGCGACCCAGCAGGGCGTTGCCGACCGCTTCTTCAAGCTCGGCCTGATCCCGAAGCAGATCGCGATCCGCGACATCGTCTGGCGCAACCCCCAGAGCTGAGTTCATTTCCACGCAGAGGTCATCATGCGACGTATCATTCAACGCTGGATCACCAGTGCGGTGCTTTCAGTCAGCATTGTCGCCGCCGCCGTCAGCGCGTCCTACGGGCAGGAGAAAACCGTCCGCATCGGCTTCCAGAAATACGGCAAGCTGGTTCTGCTCAAGAGCAAGGGCACGCTCGAGGAGAAGCTGAAGGCGGTCGGCTACAAGCTGGTGTGGACCGAATTCCCGTCCGGACCGCCGCTGCTCGAGGCGCTCAATGTCGGCGCGATCGATTTCGGCAACACCGGTGAAGCGCCGCCGATCTTCGCGCAGGCCGCTGGCGCGCCCATCCAATATGTCGCCTATGAGCCGCCGGCGCCGAAAGGCGAAGCGATCCTGGTGCCGAAGGACAGTCCGCTGAAGTCGGTTGCCGATCTCAAGGGCAAGAAGATCGCGCTCAACAAGGGCTCCAACGTCCATTATCTCCTGGTAAAGGCCCTGGAGAAAGCCGGCGTCAAATATTCCGAGATTGAGCCGGTGTTTCTCGCGCCCGCCGATGCGCGCGCCGCCTTCGAGCGCGGCTCGGTCGATGCCTGGGTGATCTGGGATCCGTTCCAGGCCGCGGCGGAAGCTGCCACCGGCGCGCGCACGCTGGCCGACGGCACCGGCATCGTCTCGAACTACCAGTTCTATTTCTCCTCGAAGAAATTCCTGGAGAGCGATGCGAAGATCGTCGATCTCGTGCTCGCGCAACTGAGCGAGGTCGATGACTGGGCCAAGGGCGACATCCACGCGGTCGCCGAGCAACTCGCGCCGTCGATCGGCCTTTCGGTGCCGGTGGTCGAGGTGGCGTTGAAGCGCCAGTCCTACGGCATCAAGCCGCTCACCGATTCCGTGATCGCCGACCAGCAGCAGGTGGCGGACACGTTCTTTGCCCTCGGCCTGTTGCCGAAACCCATCAAGATTTCAGACGTCGCGCGGAGGTCCGGATCGTGACTAAGCAACTCAACGCCAACATCCTCTGGTTCCTGCCGACCCATGGCGATGGCCGTTATCTCGGCACCTCTATCGGCGGACGCGAGGTGAACTTCAACTATCTGCGCCAGATCGCGCAGGCGGCCGACCAACTCGGCTATTACGGCGTGCTGCTGCCGACGGGACGAAGCTGCGAGGACTCCTGGGTGGTCGCCTCCGCGGTCGCGCCGCAGACCGAGCGGCTGCGTTACCTGGTGGCGGTGCGGCCCGGCCTGCAGTCGCCCGCCGTCGCCGCGCGCATGACCGCGACGCTGGACCGGCTGTCGAACGGACGGCTCTTGATCAACGTCGTCACCGGCGGCGACCCCGTCGAGAACAAGGGCGACGGCATCTTCCTGGCGCATGACGAGCGCTACGAGGTGACGCGCGAGTTCCTCAACGTCTATAGCGACCTGCTCGCCGGCAGGACCGTCAATGTCGAGGGCAAGCACATCCGCATCGAGGATGGTCGCCTGCTGTTCAAGCCGATCCAGTCGCCGCGGCCGCCGCTCTATTTCGGCGGTTCGTCGGATGCCGGCATCGACGTCGCCGTCGACACTGTCGACAAATATCTCACCTGGGGCGAGCCGCCGGCGCAGGTTGCGGAGAAGATCGCGCGCGTGAAGGCGGTCGCCGACAAGCGTGGCCGCAAGGTCTCCTTCGGCATCCGCTTGCACGTGATCGTGCGCGAGACCAATGCGGAAGCCTGGAAGGCCGCCGACGAATTGATCCAATACGTCACCGACGACACGGTCGCGGCAGCGCAGAAGATCTTCTCGCGCATGGACTCGGTCGGCCAGCAGCGCATGGCAGAGCTGCATGGCGGCCGGCGCGACAAGCTCGAGATCAGCCCCAATCTCTGGGCCGGCGTCGGCCTGGTGCGTGGCGGCGCAGGCACAGCACTTGTCGGCGATGCCCAGACGGTGGCGGCGCGGATTAGGGAGTATCAGGACCTCGGCATCGATACCTTCATCATGTCGGGCTACCCGCACCTCGAAGAAGCCTATCGCTTCGCCGAACTGGTGTTCCCGCTGCTCTCGCTCGAGCGGCCGGATAACGTGACGCCGATACGTGTCAACACCGGGCCGTTCGGCGAGACCATCGGCAACGACTATCGGCCGCAAAAGGAGGTATCGGAATCATGAGTCTCATCGACAGCCTCCCGCGCGTCCGCGCGCCAAGATTGCCGCGGGCTGACGGCCTAATCCCCTGGATCGTGCCGCTCGCCATCATCGTCATCTGGCAGCTCGCCTGCGTCACCGGCTTCGTGCCCGCGCGCGTGCTGCCGGCGCCGACCGACGTCGCGCTGGCGGGGTGGAAGCTGCTGTTATCGGGCGAACTGATCCGCAATATCTGGGTCAGCTTCTGGCGCGCCAGCATCGGCTTTCTGATCGGTGGCGCCATCGGCTTTGCCTTCGGCCTCGCCAACGGCCTGTCGCAACTCTCGGCGAAACTGACGGACACCACGCTGCAGATGGTGCGCAACATTCCGCATCTGGCGCTGATCCCGCTGGTCATCCTGTGGTTCGGGATCGACGAGTCGGCAAAACTGTTCCTGGTGGCGCTCGGCGTGTTCTTTCCGATCTATCTCAACACGCTGCACGGCATCCGCACCGTCGATCCGCAACTGATCGAGATGGGCCGCATCTATGGCATGACCGACGGCGAATTGTTCCGCCGCGTGATCTTCCCGGGCGCGCTGCCGTCGATCTTCGTCGGCCTGCGCTTTGCGCTCGGCATCATGTGGTTGACGCTGATCGTGGCCGAGACCATCGCGGCGTCCTCGGGGCTCGGCTATATGGCGATGCAGGCGCGCGAATTCATGCTGATCGACGTCGTCGTGCTTTCGATCCTGATCTACGCCCTGCTCGGTAAGCTCGCCGACAGCGCATCGCGCGCGCTGGAGCGGCTGACGCTGTCCTGGCATCCGGCCTTCCAGAAACATTGAGGAACTGAGGAAGAAATATGCAGGAAGTCCTTCGTTTTCGTCCGCTCGAGGCCGAGGCTGTCGCGCGCGAGGATTTCGTCGAGGAGGCGCGCCAGTTCCGCCGTAGCCCCGACGTGCCGTCGCGCGGGCTGTCGCTGACCATCCGCGGCTTGCGCAAATCGTTCGGCGACAATGAGGTGCTGCGCGGCATCGACCTGCACATTCCGGCCGGCCAATCGGTCGCGATCGTCGGCCGCAGCGGCTGCGGCAAGAGCACGCTGCTCCGGCTGATCGCGGGGCTGGAGAAGCCGACGGCGGGCAGCATCGGTTTCGGCGAGCAGGCGCGCGCGGAAGATATCCGCGTCATGTTCCAGGAGCCGCGGCTGCTGCCTTGGGCGCGCGTGCTGTCGAATGTCGAAGTCGGCCTCGGCCGCGAGCGCTCGTCCGCCAATGCACAGGCGCGCGCCGAGAAGGCGCTGGTCGAGGTCGGCCTCGGCGAGAAGCGCGGGCAATGGCCTTCGGTGCTCTCGGGCGGCCAGAAGCAGCGCGTCGCGCTGGCCCGCGCGCTGGTCAGCCAGCCCCGGGTGCTGGCGTTCGACGAGCCGCTCGGCGCGCTCGACGCGCTGACGCGGATCTCGATGCAGCGGCTGCTCGAGCGGGTCTGGCGCGATCAGGGTTTTACCGCGATCCTGGTGACGCATGACGTCTCGGAAGCGGTGGCGCTCGCCGACCGGGTGCTGGTCATTGAAAACGGCCGCATCGCGCACGATTTCAATGTCGACGTCGCGCGCCCGCGCGAGCGCGGCTCGGCCGAACTCGCGGCGCTCGAGGGCGCGATCCTGAAGAATCTCCTGGAAGGCACCGAAGACACTTCCGACGACCTGTGAGGCCCGCATGAACTCCGCCGTCCGCAACATCGCGATCGATCCCGTGGTCACCTCCGACGAGTTTCGCGGCGCCATGCGCCATCTGACCGGCGGGGTCAGCGTCATCACGGCGGGGCGCGGCAAGGACATCTCCGGGATGACGGTGACTTCGGTCTCCTCGCTGTCGGTCGAGCCGGCCTCGCTGATCGTGAGCCTCAACCGCGCCGCATCGTCCTGGCCGCTGGTCAAGCGCCACGGCTTTTTCGGCGTGAACATCCTGAGTTCGGACCAGGTCGAGATCGCCGAGCGCTTCACCGGCAAGGGCGGGCTGAAAGGCGCCGAGCGCTTTGCCGGCGCCGAATGGACGACGCGCGCCTCCGGCGTGCCGCTTCTGGTCGGCGCGCTGGCGGCGATCGATTGCGAGGTCGAGGACGTCGTGGAGCGTCATTCGCACGCAATCGTCATCGGGCGCGTGCTCGACCTGCAGGTCTCCTCGCGCACGGGAGCGCTCGCCTATTGGCAGGGGCGCTATGTCGCCGTCGACCAGGACGAGGATGCCGCCAAGCTGGCCGACGTCAGCGTACCCACACGCGGCGTGCATCTGCGTTAAGGGTCGATGACTTCTCTTTGAAGCGGAATTCCGGGTGAGGGGAGCCTCCGCGAGCGCAACTGCTATCGTATTCGCGGAGACAGCCCCTCACCCCAACCCGCTCCCATAAGAACGGGGCGAGGAAGAACGGCCGTCATCGCTTTTGGGAACGGACACGCCAGCCGTGGCGTTTTGCCTCCTCGCGCAATAGAAGGCATCAGTCTTCTATTGCCGGAAGGGAACGAAGCGCGTCATGGGCTCGATGAAACGTCTTGCAACCTGGGTCTTCTACGGCATCGGTGCGCTCGCGATCGCCTATCTCGCGCTCTATGCCTATGTCGCCTTCACTGGGCGCGACTTTACGCCCGGTGATCCCATTCACATCTTCCGCAAGCCGGACGCGCCGAGTTATTCGTAGCTCCATGCGTCATTGCGAGGAGCGAAGCGACGAAGCAATCCATGCCTCCGCGTGCGGCGCTATGGATTGCTTCGCTGCGTTCGCAATGGCGGTGGTGGCGATTACCCGGCCGTCGCCAGGCGCTGATAGTCCGCCGTGCCCGATCCCGCGGGCGGGATCGGCAGGCCGCCATCGGCATATTCGTTCAGCTTGTTGCGCAGCGTGCGGATCGAAATGCCGAGGATGTTGGCGGCATGGGTGCGGTTGCCGAGGCAGTGCTTCAGCGTCTCCAGGATCAGATCGCGCTCGACGTCGGCAACGGTACGGCCGACCAGCGCGCGCGTCACCTGCTCGGCGGCGAGGGTGGCGTGAGCGACCGCGGGCGCGGTCTTGGCGAGGTCGAGGCGGTCGCCGTCCGGAGTCACGATGGCATCGGGGCCGATCTCGTCGCCCTGCGCCATCAGCACGGAGCGGTGGATGGTGTTTTCAAGCTCGCGGACGTTGCCCGGCCAGCGGTTCGTGGTCAGCACCCGCCGTGCCTCGGATGACAGCGGCCGCGCCGACACGCCATTGGCCTCGGCGTATTTCTTCGCGAAATGTTGCGCCAACTCCAGGATGTCGGCCGGCCGGTCGCGCAGCGGCGGGATCTTCAGGTTGACGACATTGAGGCGGAACAAGAGGTCCTCGCGGAAGGTGCCGGCGCGCACGGCGTCCGCGAGATTGCGGTTCGAGGTCGCGATGATGCGGATGTCGACAGGCACCGGCTTGGCACCGCCGACGCGGTCGATCACGCGCTCCTGGATCGCGCGCAGCAATTTCGATTGCAGCCGCACGTCCATTTCCGAGATTTCATCGAGCAACAGCGTGCCGCCGGTGGCTTCCTCGAACTTGCCGATACGGCGCGCGATCGCGCCGGTGAACGCGCCCTTCTCGTGGCCGAACAATTCGGATTCCAGCAGATGCTCGGGGATCGCGGCGCAATTGATCGAGATGAACGGCCGTTTGGCGCGCGCCGAGCGGGAATGGACGTAGCGCGCCAGCACTTCCTTGCCGGTCCCGGATTCGCCGGTGATCATCACGGAGGCGTCCGAGCCCGCGATCTGCTGCGCCAGCTTGATCACACGGCCCATGGCTTCGTCGCGGTAGACGAGGTCGCGGGAATCATTTGCGACCGCGGCGAGTACGGCGGCGATCAATTCCGGCTCCGGGGGCAACGGGATGTATTCCTTGGCGCCGGCGCGGATCGCCGCCACCGCGGCGCGGGCATCGTTGGAGATACCGCAGGCGACGATCGGCACGTGGATGTGCTCGGCTTCCAGGCGCATCACGAGGTCGCGAATGTCGAGGCCGACATCGACCAGCAGCAGGTCGGCGCCCTTGCCGCCGCGGAGCACCGCCATCGCCTGCTCGTTGCCTTCCGCGTGCGTCACGGAGGCGCCGTTGTCCATCGCGATCTTGGTGGCGGTCGTGAGCTGGCCCTTGAGGGTGCCGACGATGAGAAGCCGCATGAGTGTCTCCTGTCTCCCGCGCGTCCGTCGCGCGTCTATCGGTTAAAGGCTAGCTACGCTCTGCCTTGATGATTTCGGTCATGGTCACGCCGAGCTTGTCCTCGACCAGCACCACTTCGCCGCGCGCCACCAGGCGGTTGTTGACATAGATATCGATGGCCTCGCCGACCCGGCGGTCGAGCTCGAGCACGGTGCCGGGGCCGAGCTTCAGGAGCTGGCCGACATCCATCTTGGAGCGGCCGAGCACGGCCGAGACCTGCACCGGCACGTCGAAGACGGCTTCGAGGTCGGAGGCGATGCGCGAAGCATGTTCGTCCTCGTTATAGCCCACATCGTCGTCCCTTGGTGCGTCCGCCGAGTTGAGGTCGGGGAGCGGGACATGTGTGTCGGTGTCACTCATCGTCGATCCTTTGGCTCAATCCTCATGGCCGTTGGTCACGGGACGCCATGTAGCGTCCGACAAGTTCGTTGATCTTGGCGTCGATCGCCGCGCGTTCCAGCACGATGCCGCCGTCGGCCCATTCGATCCGGCAGTCGCCGATCGCAATGGTCGGCTCGGCCAGGATCACGAGGCGACCCTGAAAGCCGCTCTGCGCGGCCAGCCGCTCGATCTTATCGCGCGCGCCCTCGTATAGCGCATCATTGATGCGGACCACGATGTGAGGTGTCGAGACCAGATGCGAGAAGCAGTCGGACACCAGCGCCGTGATCTCGCCAAGCGGTTCGCGCGCGATCATTTCGCCGCACAATTTGCGCGCGACCGAGACCGCGACGTCGACGGCTTCGGTCTCCATCCGCGCCTCGATGCCGGAAAAGCGCGACGCGATGGTCTTGATCGCAAGCCCGATCTCTTCCAGCGCGAGCGCGGCGCGGCGGTCGCTCTCCACCTTCGCTTCGTGCTGGGCGGCATCGTAGCCGTTGCGATAGGCGCGCGCTTCGGCTTCCGCGACCTTCTGGGCGATCTCGGCGGCGGTTGCGGCGCGCTCGCGCGACTTGGCGGGGACCGAGAAGTCGGTATCGAACAGGAATTTTGCGGGCGCGGCCATCAGTACACCAGTTCGTCGTCGGCGCGGTTCTTGGTCAGCATGATCTCGCCCTTGGCGGCGAGGTCCTTGGCGAGATTGACGAGCAGCGCCTGCGCCTCGTCGACGTCGCGCAGGCGCACCGGTCCCATCGCCGCCATGTCATCCATCAGCATCTTGCCGGCGCGAGAGGACATGTTGCCGAGGAAGAAGTTGCGGACCTCCTCATTGGCGCTCTTCAGCGCAATGCCAAGCTTCTCCTTGTCGACATGACGCATCAATGTCTGGGCCGAGCCGGAATCGAGCTTGACCAGGTCGTCGAAGGTGAACATCAGCGCCTTGATGCGTTCGGCGGATTCGCGGTTTTCCTCTTCCAGCGAGGTGATGAAGCGCGTTTCGGTCTGGCGGTCGAAATTGTTGAAGATCTCGGCCATCACCTCATGGGCGTCGCGGCGGCGGGTCTGCGACAAGTTGGACATGAATTCGGTGCGCAGCGTCTGCTCGACGCGCTCGATTACTTCCTTCTGCACAGCCTCCATCCGCAGCATGCGGCCGACGACATCGAGAGCGATATCCTCGGGCAGGATCGCCAGCACGCGCGCGGCGTGCTCGGACTTCAGCTTCGACAGCACCACGGCGATGGTCTGCGGATATTCGTTCTTGAGATAGTTGGCGAGCACCTCTTCCTGGACGTTGGAGAGCTTCTCCCACATGTTGCGGCCCGCGGGCCCGCGGATCTCGTCCATGATGCCGCTGACGCGGTCGGCCGGCAGATATTGCTGCAGCAGCCGCTCGGTGGCGTCGAAATTGCCCATCAGCGCGCCGGAGGCCGACATCCGCGAGACGAATTCGAGCAAGAGGTCCTCGACCACGTCGGCTTCCACGGTGCCGAGCGTCGACATCGCCATCGATAGCTCGCGCACCTCGTCATCGTCGAGCAGCGACCAGACCTTGCCGCCATATTTCTCGCCGAGCGCCAGCATCAGGATCGCCGCGCGCTTCGGACCGGAGATCGGCTTGCTCTTCGGACGGTCGCCCTGACGGCTCGACAGGGTCGAGATGACGCTCGTGATGTCGTTGGCGTTTGCGGTTTGCGGGACGCTGGCCATCTCAGGTCTCGGCAGGCTCGGTCAGCCATTGGCGAACAATGGAGACGGTTTCGTTCGGATTGCGTTCGGCGAGTTCGCCCACGCGGTTCACGGCCTGGGCATGGACCTGGCCCTGGATCTGGGCGACGTCGATCATGTGCGCGGCGCCGCCGCCGGTCAGGAGCGCCTGGCCCTGTCCGCCTTCGCTGCCGGCCTGCGCGCTGGCGTCGGCCAGTGCGGGCACCGAGGCCTCGGCGCGGCCGGGTACGACCTCGTTGGCCAGGATGCGCTTGACCAGCGGGCGGATCACCATGAACAGCACGACCAGGCCGAGCAGCATCATCACGCCGAGCTCGATCACATACATCACGTCGTCCTTGGTGAACTGCAGCATGCCGAGGAAGCCGGTGGGCTCGTTGAGCGGGGCCACCGAGGGCGCTTCGGCAAAGCGCAGGTTGACGACCTCGACCTGATCGCCGCGCTTCTGGTCGAAACCGATCGCCGAGCGCACCAGGGCGGCGATGCGGTCGAGCTGCTCCTTGGGGCGGTCCTGGTAGACCATCTCGCCCTTTTCGTTCTTGGCATAGCTGCCGTCGACGAGGACGGCGACCGAGATGCGGTTGACGCGGCCGGCTTCGGTCACCTCGGTCTTGGTGGTGCGGGAGATCTCGTAATTGTTGGTCTCCTCGCTCTTCTTGCTCTGGTCGCGGGCGCGCGCGGCATTGTCCTGATTCTGGTTGCCGGGCAGCTCGTTGTTGACCGTGACCTGACCGCTATTGTCAGCGGAGAGGCTTGATTCCTCCCGGGTCTGGCTCGAGCGCAGCACGCGCCCTTCGGGATCGAACTTGTCGGAGGTCTGGGTGATCTTGTTGTAGTCGAAATCGGCCGAGAGCTGGACGCGGGCGCGACCCTGGCCGACCACGGAGGACACGATGTCCTCGACCTGCTTGCGCATCCGTTTCTCGAAGGCAGCGCGGCGCTCGTCGCCGACGGCGTTGTCGGCATCGCTGGTGGCGCCGTCGGCGAGCAATTGGCCGGCCTCGTCGACGATCGACACCCGCTGCGGCTTCAGCCCGTTGACGGCGGAAGCGACCACGTGGCGGATGGCGCGGATCTGCTGCGGCTCGAGGGTGCCGCGCACCCGCACCACGATGGAAGCGGACGGCTCCGGCGTCTCGCGCGAGAACAGCGGCCGCTCCGGCAGCACCAGGTGCACGCGCGCGGCCTGGATACGGTCGATGGCGCGGATGGTGCGGGCGAGCTCGCCTTCCAGGGCGCGCAAATGGTTGATGTTCTGGACGAAGCTCGTGGTGCCGAGCGCGTCCGACTTGTCGAAGATCTCGTAGCCGACGCCGCCGCCCTTGGGCATGCCGCCCTCGGCGAGCTTCATGCGCAGCCGCATGACCTTGTCCTTTGGCACCATGATGACGGCGCCGTCATTGCGCAGCTCGAACGGGATCGCCTGCCGCTCGAGCTCCTTGACGATCGCGGAGGAGTCCTCGACGCTCAAATCGGTGAACAGGGTCGTCAGTTGCGGCGTGGTGACGCGCAAGATGACGAACGCGAAGAAGCCGATGAGCGCGGCGGTGACCGCCACCATCGCCGCCAACCGGGCCGCGCCCAGGCCCTTCAGGAAAGCAACCAGACTTTGCACCAACGGCCCCCAGGGATTCGGCCCTCGGAGGGTCCGACTGGGCAATTATTGCCTAGGGTATGGTTTCCATCCGGTTAACGACGGTTAAGAACCGCGGCAGAAAGTAGGACATGAAAAAAACCGGCTTCGCAAAGCGAGGCCGGTTTTCATCAAATTCGATTGGTTTCGAGGGCTTATTGTCGATATTGCTGGATCCGGGTGGTGCGCAGCCCGGCCAGCCCGTGCTGATCGATGGAAAATTGCCAGGAAAGGAATTCGTCGACCGTCAGCGTGTAGCGGCTGCAGGCTTCCTCCAGGGAAAGCAGACCGCCGCGCACCGCGGCAACAACTTCAGCCTTCCGGCGAATGACCCACCGTTTTGTACCGGGCGCAGGCAAGTCGGCAATGGTTAGCGGACTGCCGTCGGGCCCGATGACGTATTTCACCCTCGGGCGATGGGGTTCTGTCATGGCGTACTCACAAACTCTCGACCACTGAACTCACTCTGCCAACCTACGCGTGTCGGCTTAAAATTTGCCTAAGCGCAATCCTGCAATACGAATCGTTGGAAATGCCGGTAGGGTGGCTCCGCCCCGGCACCTGTCCCAGTGTGGGAAAGCGGCCCCGGCCGGAGCCGACAGGCGCCTGGTGGGGTCCGAATCACAACCCAGCGGAAGCGAGGTCGCCCGTGGGCGAGATTGTAGTGCCGATCCTGCTCTGGTTCGCGGCGATCGGCTGTGGCCTGCTTGCCGGGCTCTATTTTGCGTTCTCGACCTTCGTGATGAGGGCGCTCGGCCGCATCGAGCGGGCATCCGGCATCGCGGCCATGAATGCCATCAATGTCGACATCGTCCGCTCTCCGTTCATGCCGCTCTTCCTCGGCACGACGCTGGTGAGCGCGATCCTCGCCGCCCTTGCGGTCTTCCGCGTGGGCGAGCCGGGCGCGGCGGCGATGCTCGCCGGCGGGGTGCTCTACGTCGTCGGCATGTTCGTCGTGACGATGATCTTCAACGTTCCCCTCAACAATGCGCTGGCTGCGGCCGATCCGGCGAGCACTGAGGCGGCTTCGCTATGGGCGCGGTATCTCAAGGAATGGACGTTCTGGAATCACGTGCGGACGATCGCCTCCACGGCGGCCTGCGCGCTTTTCATTGCCGCCATCGCGGCGGATTAGGTCGAGCCGGAATCGCCGGACCCATTGCCAGAGCCATCGCCGGACCCTGAACCAGAATCCTTGCCGCCAGTGCTCGGGCGGATCACCCGCTTGATCTGGTCGGTTGTATAGGTCTGGCCACCGATCGAGAGCAGTGGCGGGGTGGCGGTCAGGTCGACGGAATCGACAATGCCCTGGACTTCGGTCGAGATCGCGACGTTGTTGCCGGAGGCGTCCTTGCCGGTTGCGGTGAGCGTGTAGCTGCCCGGCGGCCATTGCCTGCCGTCATTGCCCTTGCCGTCCCAGACGAAACTGGAGCCGCCCGTCTTCAGCGAAAAATTGCCGGAATAGGCGGTCTGGCCGGTCGAATCGGTGATCGTGATGGTGGCGCTGCTCTCCTTCGGCGAATTGATGTTCCAGGTCGCCGAGCCGTTGAAATTGGCCTTGCTGCCGTCGACCGCGACGGTATTGCCGACATAGATCAGCGCCTGCGTCGACTGCGCGCTCTTCTCCAGGGCGACGATCGAGCTCAACTGGTCGTTCATCTTGAGCTGCTGCTCGACGCCGGCGAACTGCACGAGTTGCGCCGTGAACTGGTTGGTGTCGAGCGGATCGAGCGGGTTCTGATTCTGCAGTTGCGTCGTCAGCAGCGTCAGGAAGGTCTGGAAGTTGTCGGCAATGCCCTTCGTCTGGGTCGACGCGGTGTTATTGCCCGAGGCCGTCCCGGTCCCGGGTGCCGATACGACCGGCGACGGCATGGATACGTCGGTTGCCATGGTGCGCTCCTCTAGACTCTAATATCGACGCCGCCGCTCGCGCCGAGCATGCGGCCATAGCTGCGACCGGCGACGGTCGCCGGCACGCTGTCTTCTTCGCTGACGATCAGGCGATGTGCATTGGGATTGGACTGGTGGCCGCCGTTCTGCCCCGACGACGATTGGTCGCGCAGGCTGAACTGCAGCCCGCTGTTGCCGGTCGAGAGGCCGGCATTGTCGAGCGCGCGCTGCAGTTGGTTGGCGTCCTGGCGCAACATCTGCAGCGTTTCCGGCCGCTCGACGGTCAGATGCGACGTCACCTGGCCATGATTGTCGACATGGATGCGCACATCGATGCGCCCAAGCTCGGGCGGATCGAGCCGGATTTCGAAGCGGCTCTTGCCGCTCTTGGCCGAGGCTGCGATCTCCAGCGCGAGGCCGCTGACCGGCACCGCATTGCCATGGGTTGTTGCCGCGGTCACGGTCAGTGGCGCATTGGCCGATGGCGTTGTGGGCGTGGATGGCATCTGCGGCTGGATCATGGCGGCCGCCTGCGCAGCGTTGTCAGATGCGGCGGCCAGCGTTTGCGCGGTGTTCGCTGCGCCCGACTCCACATGGCTTGCCGCGTGCGTGGACGGCGTCTGCGCGGAATTGCCTGAGGCGTCCGCTTTCACCGCGTCAACAAAGGCGTGCTCGGCTTTCTGCTTGCCGGCGGCTGTTTCTGGCGGGGCGATATCCGGGACAATGCCAGTCGGTGTTTCGGTCGGCGTGGAGTCTGTCGCGCTGTCTTGTGCGCCGGACGTGGGGATGGCGTCCTTCGCGGTCAGCGTCGGCTTTGACTGGGCTGTGGCCTTCGCCTGCGGCGTCGGCGAGGGGGCGGCGGCTGCAGACAGTGCGATGCCGGTTGCCGTGTCGCCAACTGCCTCCGCGCTAACGGAAACGGCGGCTACGGCTTTGGCGTCCGCCTGAGCTTCGGCCTGGGCATCGGTCTTGGCCGCGTCGGCCGCTGCGGGAGCTGTACCGGCGACCGAGGCCACAGCCGCGATGGCCGCGGCTGCCGTCGCGAGCGGAGCGGCGGCCGGGTCCGCTACCGGCGGTGTTGCGGGCGCTGCATTCGCGGGGCTCCCGACGACTGCGGAAACCGTCGCTGTTATCACCGTGGTTGCAGCGGTGCCGTCGTCCTGCTTGGACTCATCACCATCCTTGTCACCATTCTTGGCATCGTCCTTGGCTGGGACATCGTCCTTCGGCTTCGACGACTTTGCCGAATCGGACTTTGGCGTGTCGGGTTTCGAATCAGGCTGATCGGCTTTGTCGGCCCGGGTGCTGGAGCCGACGTCGTTGCGCGCACCGACATCGTTCCGCTCAGAGCGGTCAGGGCCGGCGCCGTCATCGCGCGACCTCGAGTCCGCCGCCGGAGCAGGATCATCGTTCCGGCGCGCCGATGCAGGCGGCGCACGGGAACTGTCGTCGGGGCGCTCGTTGCGGGCCGCCGTGTTGCTGTCGACCAGTGCGGCAAAACTGTCATTTCCGGGCGCGGGGCCGGAATCCGGTCGCGCCGACCTCGGCGAATTGGCCTGAAACGACATGCCTGCCAATGCTTCTTGCGCGACCTTGACCACAACCGACCCTCAGGATGGAATTCAGTTCCCCATCAGCAAGGAGCGGGCCAGCAAGTCTGCGAAAAAATATCCATACATTACAGTGGTTTACGAGGAGGATGGGGGATTTGGAACAATGGCCCGGCGGTTCGCTTTTTGCCCGGCGGCAAGATTTGCCGTCTACATCTCTTCCAAGGACGGCTGATTGCTTCGCGGCGATACGGCCTATATTAAAGGGTGGCTTTTCCTGCGCCCCGACGAGGCAAATCGGCCTTTTTCGGCGATGCTCCAAAGCCTTCTGGGTAAAGTCCGCTTTTAACGCTGGTCGCGGGGGCAACGGCTGCTCGCGACAGAAATCGATGACCTCTTCCATGCGCAACAGTCTCGATCTCGAAGGCCGTCCCGAGGACACCAGGGTCGTGGTCGCCATGTCCGGCGGCGTCGACTCATCGGTGACGGCTGCGCTCTTGAAGTCGGAAGGCTACGATGTGGTCGGGATCACGCTGCAGCTTTACGACCACGGCGCCGCGACCCATCGCAAGGGCGCCTGCTGCGCCGGCCGGGACATCCACGACGCCCGCAATGTCGCCGAGCGGATCGGCATTCCGCATTACGTGCTCGACTATGAGAGTCGTTTCCGCGAATCGGTGATCGACAATTTCGCCGACAGCTACGCGCTCGGCGAGACGCCGGTGCCATGCATCGAGTGCAACCGCGCCATCAAGTTCCGCGATCTGCTCGCGACTGCGCGCGAGCTCGGTGCCGCCGTGCTCGCGACCGGGCACTATGTCGCCTCGCGACCCCTCGCCGACGGATCGCGGGCGATGGTCTGCGCCGCCGACGCCGATCGTGACCAGAGCTATTTCCTGTTCGCGACCACGCGCGAGCAGCTCGACTATTTGCGCTTTCCGCTCGGCGATATGACCAAGCCGCAGGTTCGCGAACTCGCGCGCCGCTTCGGTCTCGAGATCGCCGACAAGCAGGACAGCCAGGACATCTGCTTCGTGCCGACCGGCCGCTACACCGACATCATCAGCCGCCTGAAGCCGAATGCGGTCGCGCCCGGCGACATCGTCGATCTCGACGGCAAGGTGATCGGCCAGCACCAGGGCATCGTTCATTTCACGGTGGGCCAGCGCAAGGGGCTGGGGATCGCCACCGGCGCGCCGCTGTATGTCGTGAGGCTCGATGCGGCGAGCCGCCGTGTCGTGGTGGGCCCGCGCGAAGCGCTGCGCATGGATCGCATTCTCTTGCGCGACGTCAACTGGATCGGCGATGGCGCGCTCGATCGCGTCATCGGCGAGGGCATCGAGCTGTTTGTGCGCGTGCGCTCGACGCGCGCGCCGCAACCGGCCTGGCTGCGTAGGACCGATCGCGGCTACGAGGTTGAGCTCGTCGCCGGCGAAGAGGGCGTATCGCCCGGGCAGGCCTGCGTGTTCTACGACGCGCCGTCTGGTCAGGCGCGCGTGCTCGGCGGCGGATTCATCAAGAGCGCGGCCGCGAGGAACGTGGCTGCGATGGTGCGGCCTCTCGCCGAGGCCGTGCGCTGACATAAATTCGGGGCAGGGGATGGCGGCGGATATCGACCGCGAGGGGGTCGAAAAGGCCTATGGGCGCTGGGCGCCGATCTACGATTTCGTGTTCGGCAGGGTGTTCGATCAGGGCCGGCAATCGACGATCGCCGAAGCCGACCGGATCGGTGGTCGCGTGCTCGATGTCGGCGTCGGCACTGGACTGTCGCTGGCGGATTATTCGCGCAGCACCAGACTTTGCGGTGTCGATATTTCCGAGCCGATGCTGCGGCGGGCGCAGCAGCGCGTGCGGGCGCTGGGCCTGACCAATGTCGAGACGCTGGCGGTGATGGACGCCAAGAACCTCGCGTTCCCGGATTCGTTCTTCGACGCCGTGGTGGCGCAATATGTCATCACGGCGGTTCCGGATCCCGAGGCGACGCTGGATGATTTCATCCGCGTGCTGAAGCCTGGCGGCGAGTTGATCCTGGTCAATCACATCGGCGCCGAAAGCGGGCCGCGGCGCCTGTTCGAACTGGCTTTCGCGCCGCTTGCCCGAAGGCTCGGCTGGCGGCCGGAATTTCCATGGGCGCGGCTCGCCAACTGGGCCAGGAAACATGGCGGCGTCACCCTCGCCGAACGGCGCCCAATGCCGCCAATGGGGCATTTTTCGCTGATCCGCTTCCGCAAATCGTGAATGCGGTTTTGGCCGGAACCTCCGCGCGCGCCGGCCGTTTGCTTCGCATGCGGATGAACCAGTCACTTGTCTTTTTCGGTGTGCTGATGGCGGTGCCGGGTGCGGCGGTCGCACAGGCCCCGCCTGCGCCGACGACGCCCCCGGCGCAGACCGCGCCGCCCCAGCCCCAGCGCGGCGAGAATTGCACGCCGATGCAACAGCCGGCGAATCCCAACGCAAAGCCGGATACCACCACCGGGCAGCGATCCGAGCCGCTCGGCGAAAAACTGTCGCGCTCCGATGGCGTGCTGTGCCCGCCTGCGGGCGTAGATCCCGAGATGCGGGCACCGCCCCCGGACGGCGGCAATACTCCGGTGATCCCGCCGCCCGGCAGCCCCGGCGGCGATCCCTCCGTCCGGCCAAAATAGCCTCCGTTTCGCAGCACCTTGGCTGGCGGCTTGTTGGCAGGAGGCATATTGGCAGAAGGCCGGCCGACGGCCTGCTTTGCTTGACAGGCCGTCCGCCCACTCCTTATATGCCGCGCATTCGCGCCGCGGCATCTGCATGCCGCAACGGCGCCGCCGTGGCGGGGTAGCTCAGCTGGTTAGAGCACGGGAATCATAATCCTGGGGTCGGGGGTTCGAGTCCCTCCCCCGCTACCAGCTTTCACCACACTCCTTTGACCTGGTTTGGATAGGGCTTTTCCGAAGGCTATATTGCCGGCCTGCTCTCTCAACGGCTACGCTACCTGGGCGTCCTGGATCGCGAAACACGGTGTCTCGGCCAGGTTTAATGGCTTCTGCCGCCTCTCCATCGTCCATGAACTCGATGCCGACGATGTGTGCGCCTTCCAAAAGGAAGGCATGCAAGGCAAAAGGCTGCAGCTATGGCTATTGAGCAGCAGCGATTCGCAACAGCAAGCTTCGTTCACAACTGGCGATCCAGTCTTAGCGCGCGGAGCCACCCACGTTGCGGTATCTGCTCAAAATGCGCTGCTCGATCGATTGCATGGTGTCATCGCCCGCGCTGCCCCGTGGAGCAGAAGAAAATGAATCGCGAACTTCGCGCGGACTGACGCCGAAGCGGCGACGAAAGGCGCGGCTGAAGCTGACGTCGCTATTGAACCCGCAATCGTAGGCGAGACTGGTGATCGGGCCAGCCTCGCGCCCTTGGGTTCTTAGCTTCTGCCAGCAGCGGTCGAGCCGGCACGCCGTAATATGGGTGATGACGCCGCCTTCCTGTTCGAACAGGCGGTAAAGGGTGGATTTCGAGATACGGAAGGCCGCGCAGATGACATCCGGTCCAAGGCGCGGATCGGCGAGCCGGTCCTGGATGAATGACTGGATCGAACGCAGCACCGTTCGGCTCATCGCTTGCCGATGCTCCGGTTGCAATGGCATGGTCGCATGAAGGCTTCCGCTGGCGATTACAAACGCAGCGTCCACCGAGGCGGCGATCTCGTCTGGCGCAAGATCGGCGAGCGAGGACCACAGACCCTCGATGTGCCGGGTGAGCAACGCGGTGCCGGCGCGCCCTTCCTTCAGAACGGCTCCGTTGACGTCGCTGTCGCGCAGAAAGGCGGGCGCCATGGCGCGTGGAATGTGAAGCCGGAGACACTCGAAGGACGAGTAGGCGATCGTACTGGAGCGCGCGTGATGGGTGAAGAAGACGTCGCCGGGCAAGAGGGTCGCGGATCTTCCGTCTGCTCCGTGCGGAGGATGCGCCGAAGCAGCCGGGGCGGGCGCCGGAAAGCTCGAGCTGCGATATCAGGGCTGGTCGGGCCGCGTGCTCTACCCCGAGCTCGCCGAGGAGCTCGGATACCTCGCGCCCGTCAAACTCAACTGGATCGGCAATACAATTAGTGGCCCTCAGGACATCCAGGCGGCAGTGACGGTGACATCGACTTCGGCGGCGCTTTCAACGGCTCTATCCTGAAGCTCGCCGCTGCGGGCGCGCCTATCAAGGCGGTCATCGTCTATCTCGGCACCGACGCGCAGACGTCAAGCGGTATCGTCACGCTTGCCTCCAGCCAGACCCAGAGCCTGATCATCACCGAGGCCGCCGACGTGGATCAGTCCAGCCACGGTTACGCAAGGACACCCGGAATCCACTGGGAGCCCAAATGCAGGGCTGGCGCCTGGTGACCGATGAGGTTCACCGTCATGGAGGCACGATCTTTCTGCAGTTGTGGCACGTCGGCAGGATGGCCCATTCCTCGATTCTGCCGAACGGCCAGGCGCCGGTGGGCGTGACCGAGCAACGGGCAAAGGGCTCGTCGGTGTTTGCCCACGGCCCGGATGGCCGATTGGGTTATATGCCTACGGAGACGCCGAGGCCCCTCAGCACGGATGAAGTGTCGGCCATAGTCGGCACCTTTGCCAAAGCTGCCGCCAATGCACGGAAGGTCGGGTTCGATGGTGTCGAACTCCATGCAGCCAACGGCTATCTGTTCGAGCAGTTCATGAACTCGGTGCTCAATACGCGCACCGACAGTTACGGCGGGGGCCGCATGCAAGATCGCACGCGCTTCCTGATGGAAGTCTTGGAGAACACTGTAGTCAAAGGTCAAATGCCCACGCTCCGGCAGACGCTCATTCCGGGCGAACATATACCGTTGCGACGCCGATCGTTTTTGCGTCAGCTAAATTGACCCGCCACTTTTGCCCGCAGTAAAGACAACAACCTCGCGGCGGCAGCCGCGCCGCTGATACCGCCAAAGCAGCCCTCTATTGATCTAGATCAAGTAATCAATCCGGCAGGCTCGAAATCTAGGCAAGCGCGCTCCATCTAGTCGAGTTTCTGCAATGGATATGCTGCTCCGGACCCTGCTGACCATCGCTGTTGCTGTTGCCTCGTTGGGCGCGATCTCGGAGCGCGTGCGTGAGGAGGTGGCCGACAACGAAATCCGCATCGGCAATCTCATGCCGTATAGTGGAAACCTTGAGATCTTCGGGGCAATCGGCAAGGCCGAGGCGACCTATTTTGAGATGCTCAATGAGCGCGGTGGCATCAATGGCCGCAAAGTGCGCTTCATCTCCTACGATGACAAATCTGATGCGGCATCCTCCCTGAGCTTGACGCGTGCGCTTGTCGAGCAGGACAATGTTCTCCTGATGTTTGGTTCCTTCGGTACACCAGGCAATTTCGCCGTTCGCAAATACTTGAATGAAAAACAGATCCCTCAGCTGTTTGTTGCTTCCGGCGACGATCATCTCAGCGATCCAAGCTCGTTCCCATGGACAATGGGCTGGCAGCCTTCGTTCCGAGAAGAGGGACGCATCTACGCGAATTACATCCAGGCAGTGTACCCGGGAAAGAGGATCGTGGTTCTCTGGCAGAATGACTACTTCGGTCGCGAGATCATCAAGGGTCTGGAGGATGGGCTAGGAGAGATCGCCCGAATGATCAGGGTTGGTATCGCCTACGATCTTAGGGACGAACATCTAGACACACACGTATCGATCCTGAAGCGATCAGGTGCAGAAATCGTTGTCTTTGCGGGCGTAGCCTCAAACGCCGCGAAAGTGATCCGCCTGGCAGCGGACATTAATTGGCGTCCCACCTTCATCCTGAACCAGATGGCCTCGTCGATCGCAATGGCTCTAAAACCTGCCGGCTTGGACAATGCGGTAGGTGTAATCACCGCCGCATACCTCAAGGACGCCGACGATCCAGCTTGGAAGGTCGGACAGTCCGGCTCTGATTGGCAATCATTTCTGGAGAAATATCAACGAATCGGTGGCAGGGACGAAAGCGCCGCCATGTTCGGATACGCCGCCGCCGAGACGCTGGCGCAGGTGCTCAGGCAGTCTGGCAATGACTTGTCGCGTGAGAATGTCATGAAGCAGGCTGCAGCGCTAAAGGACTATCAGAGCTCAGCCCTTTTGCCCGGCATCAAGATCACCACCGGTCCATTGAATTTCCGGCCAATCAAGCACATGCGATTGGTTCAATTCGACGGCCGCACTTGGCAGCCGATTGGCGACGTTCTAGAGACGGCGTTTGCCAACCTCGATAACTAGGCATTCCCGTCCAACAGCTTTAGAGGACCGGAAATCATGGCCGAAACAAAAAACTCTCCGTAGAAGGCGCTCAGCAAGATGCGCGCCGACGATGCGACCGTATCGTGGTCTAATCGTCATGATGAGGAGATGCAACGCGCTTGATGAGGAGATCAAGCGGATGCGGGCGCAGCGGCTTCGCCTCTCGGCTGCAGTGACAGAGTTACGATCGATTAATCAACTCGCTTGCGCCGCGCCAGGCTGCCCACCACAGGTGACCGCCATTCTGGTTCTTCCTCCCTATGCGCCCCCAAACAAGCTCTGCATCCACAAGACGCTTGCAGAGATCAGCGAAATTGACTCCACGCGGCGGTTGCGCGCGGGCAGTACCATTCCGTTGCTTCAACACGCGACGTCGCAAGGCGTAACCTGGGCGTCGATGAGTCCGACACGGAAGCAAAGGCCCGTCAGCGAGCACCCAGTTTGGCTTTATTCCTGTCTCGGACAGAGAACTTGCGGGCGGCCTGCGCGACGCTTTGCGCCACCGCGTCTTGCATGAGGCGATCGATCATCGCGATCGGATCGAAGTGCTCTGAACGGCGCGGGGGAGGGGCTGCGGTCCAGTTTTCCGGTATGACCTGATCGCTTTGGTGCGACTGGCCGCTGCGCAGATTCAGATGTGAGATCCGGCTTTTGACCGCCTTATGGGCGACGAAGTCGAGCCGGAAGTCAGGCATTCTCGGAAAGCGCATCTACCCACGGCGGATCGGACACGTGGGCTTTTGAACAGATCGGGCCTGCTCAGGTCCTGACGAGCGGAGCGGAGAAGCGAATCCCGACCGCATGAATGACGAGCAACGGCAGCTCGATGCTGCAATCCTGCGCCTTTTGCCGTAAACGGCGCAGGACGGCGTCGAGGCTTCGGCTTTCCACGTCCATCTCGCCGTAGCCGAGGTGCTTGGCAAGCCCGGCCCGGGCGACCGTCGCGCCCTCGGCCTGTGCGAGATATTCCAGCAGCAGCAACTCGCGTCCCGAGAGCTGCAATGACACGCCTCCGGGGGCGACGAGAAGACGGCGCTGCGTTTCGATCTGCCAAACCGCCGGCTGCCGCGCATCGATGCGCTCGGCTTTTGTAACTGCGGCAGTGTGGACGCGGCGAGCAAGATTTCTGACGGCGAGCAGAAGCTCTTCACCATCGACCGGCTTGGTCAGATAAAGGTCAGCACCCTCTGCGTAGCCTCGGATCCGGTCGTCGCGGCCGGTCCGGGCCGTCAGCATGATGATGCCTGGGCGCCGAGTGGACAACGCCTGAGCGGATGGTTGCCGATGATCGATCGCCCGAAGGGATGCGCCAGCCTTGGCGACCTCCTTGCTATCCTGGTTTGTCTCTTCGCCCTCTGCGTCTTCGCGCGCGAGGGCAACGCGCGGGAACTGCAGCCGACGGCCATCGTCGGGCCGAGCGGCGAGTTGCCGCTGGACGGATACATGGAATTGTTCGTCGATCCGTCGCGGACCCTGGACCTGGGGGACGTGCTGAGGGCGAGCGCGCAGTTTCACCCTATGTCAGGCCACGGCATCAATCTCGGCTATACGACGGATGCAGCGTGGCTCAGGATTCGCGTGGGAGCGGGGGAGTGGCAACGTGTCCTCCTGTCGCTGACTCCGAATCTCGTCGATCTGGTCGACGTCTATGTCGCAGCCGACCGTCCCGGCCTCGCTGCCGACGATTTCAAGCACTACGCCACCGGCGATCATCGTCCTTTCTCGGCGGACGATACGCTCTCCGGGCTCGACAACGTGGTTCCGCTGCAATTGCAGCCGGATGCCGCGATGCTCGTTTATATCCGGCTGGCCAGCGTCAATTCGTCGCTCAATCTCTCGGCGGTGCTCTACTCTCCCACGGTCCATACGTTCCGTGTGACCGTCCAAGGTCTCGTCGCCGGCGCCTGGTTCGGCGGCATGGCCGTCCTGCTGATCATCCAGCTCGTCTTCTTTCATTTCGACCGCAAGCCGTCCTATCCGCTGCTCGCCTTCAGCATCCTCGGCGCGACGCTGGTCTATGTCGGCAATCTCGGCCTGTCCCGCATGCTGCTGTTTCCGAACGGCGGCTACGGCAACGACTACTTCACTGGAGGTGCGGCCTGGCTCGGGCTGCTGGCCAGCTCGCTCGCCACCGCCAGCATTCTCGAATTGCCCCAACGCCTTCCCTGGATGAACCGGATATTTCTCGCCGGAGCCGGCGTGGGTTTTATCGGGATCGTCTTCGTCGGCTTCAACGCCAACCTCGTCTTCGCGCCGTTTGGCGGCGTCGTCATTTTGATCTTGGTGACGCTCGCCCTGGTGCTCGCGTTGTTCTGTGCCAACGAGAATGGCGTCGACACGCGGCTGCGCGCCGCAGCCTACTGGGTTCTCTGGTTCGGCGTGGCGGGAACGGTGGTCCAGCGCGCCGGCTTCGTGGAGCTGCCGGACTGGGTTGCGCATACCTATGCGCTGCCGGTCCTCCTGCAAATGGTGTTGCTGTCGGGAGCGGTGGCGGTGCGCCTGCGCTCCGCGGAAGCCATGAACGCCGCCATGAGCACCGAGATGCTGCTCGCCGCGCAGGCCGCGGAACGCCGCGCCGTCGCCATGGTCGAGGAGAAGACCCGGGAGCTCGCCGCAGCCAAGAAGATCGCCGAGGACGCCCTGCGCGCCGAATTGCAGTCGCAAGAGCAACAGGTGCGGTTCATGGAGGTGATCTCGCATCAGTATCGCACGCCGCTCGCCACGATCCGCTCCAATATCGACGGCATCGGCCTCAGCTTGCCCGTGGAGGACCAAGCCAATCACGACCGCCTCAAGCGTGTGCGCCGCGGCATCGTACGGCTGATCGAAACGCTCGAGGTGAACCTGACGCGCAGCCGCTTGCAGGGGCCGTCCTTCTCACCGCAACTGGCTCGGACGTCCTTGCAGGATGTCGTCTTGGCCAGCGCAGCTCGCGCCAACGACCTGCTTCAAGCCGACATTCTGACGGATGCTGCCCCACGAGCGGCGCATGCATCGATTATGGCCGATCCCGAGATGCTCGGCATCGCCATCATCAATCTCCTCGAGAATGCGGTGAAATTCTCTGTCCACATGAAGGGGGATCCTGTGATCCTCTCATGCTCGATCGCGGGAGATAGCGGCGTGATCGCTGTCACCGACAAGGGCATTGGCATCCCGCCCGACGAGATCGTCGGAATCATGCGCCGATCGGTGCGCGGCTCCAATGCTCGACATGTCGAGGGCACGGGCATCGGCCTATCACTCGTCTCCCGCATCGCGGGCGCCCACGGTGGAACGATTGAGATCGACAGCAAGGTCGGTGTCGGCACCACGATCCGAATCATCGTGCCGCTGCCTTCGACCTGATTCGGCGCCGCGACGCCTCAGACGCGGTTCGATGCAGCTCTCCTGATCACGCTGAACATGTGCCCTGTCGGTCACCCGTTGCAGAAGTTTCGTGGCGTTGCGATGAGGCAACATGTTTCGTTCCAAGACGTTTCCGCATGTTCCAATGCGTTACAAATCGCTCCAACTCGCTTCTGTTGCACTCACGCCCGCAGCTTTAACCTCCTGCAAGCTCGCAGACAGCTTCTCGCCTGAGAGACGATCGAGCGCCGCGTTGGGGGATCGTTCAACAACTCGGCTGTCCACCGCGTACGCGCCAGATGCAACGGACCTCTCCAAGCAGCGGCGCGAAGGTTTCGTACACCCTATTGGTTTCGCGACTGCGGAGATGATCTTGCAGACGATCGCTTGTCGGCACAATTTTTGTCATCGGCCCCTCGTTTCCGGGCATCGCTTGAGTCTCAGCGCGGGCGTCAGCTCGCTGGCGCTCATTCTGGCGCTGCAGCCTGCAAGGGCTCAGACTTATTATCCCGGACAGCGCAACAGCCTGTTCGTCATCCCCGCGCCGGTGAACGGCCGTGCCGCCTATACGGAAGGCTTTCTTGGGCAGACAGTGTACCAGGCGACCTCCGGTCAGGCGGGACCGTCTCTCAACATCATCAATAATTCCTGGATTCTCAACAAAGATCCGACCCAGGTCATCTGGCGCAGGCGATCGCACCCTCGGTGGTGATCGGCTCCGAGGGCGGCAAAGGCGGTGACGGCCTGAAGCGGGATGCGGAGGCCGCGGCCGGCGGAGCCGGTGGCAACGTTACGGTCGTCCACAATGCGAGCATGGCGCTCAGCACGGCGGAGGCGACCATGCTGACGTCCCTGGTGTCGATCTACTCCCGGGGCGGCAAGGGAGGCGCCGGCGTTGTCGGCGTTGTCGGCGGTCGGTCCGAGCTTTATGCCTCGGCCGGTGGGGGCGGGGCGGGTGGCGACGTCACGGCGACCGTCCAGAAGGGTATCGACACCCAGGGGGACTATGTCGGAGCGCTTCATGTGATGTCCCGCGGGGGCAATGGCGGTGATCACGGCCGGATCGACGAGGACGAGCCGCAGACGCCCCGTGCTGGCACTGGCGGATACAGCGGTCTCGTTTCGGTGACGCTCGGCAAAGACGCCAAACTCACTACGACCGGCAAGGCCGCAGCGGCGATCGTGGTGGAGTCGATCGGGGGCGACGGCTCCAATTCGGCCAATGCGCAGGACACCCGCGGCGGGGTCGCGGGCAACGCCTATGCAGGCTCTGACAGGAGATCGATTCTTTATAGCAATGCTGGCGCGGTCTCGACGGCGGGGGAATTTGCGCCCGGCGTGCTGTTGCAGAGCGTCGGCGGCGCCGGCGGCAAGGGCGGCTCCGCGGCGGTGTCCGGACGCGGAACGCCGGGCGGCGCCGGTGGACATGGCGGCAACATCATAGGGCTCCAGACCGGCAGGATCGACACCAAAGGGGCCTACAGCTACGGCATGGTGGCCCAGTCGGTCGGCGGTGCCGGTGGTGCAGGAGGTAACGGTCTGGCATCTGGCGGGGCAGGCGGGGCGGCCGGGAGCGGCGGTAGCATCGACCTCACCGTCGCCGACCAGATCCGCACTGCGGGCAAAGGCGCTACCGCGGTCGTGGCGCAATCGGTCGGTGGCGGCAAAGCCGTTCAGGCCTTCCAGTCCGATCTTCTGGCACCGCCGGTCGGTGGAGGCGGTGCGGGCGGGTCGGGTCTATTCCTCTGGTTCAGCAGCGGTGGCGTCGGCGGAACGGGCGGCGATGGCGGCGCAGTGACGGTCAACAACAACGGCGATCTGTGGACCGATGGCATAGGCGCAGCCGGTATCCTGGCGCAGAGCATCGGGGGAGGCGGTGGGGGTGGTGGCGAGGCCACGGCCTTCGGCCTTGGCTTCGGCGTCTCACGGGGCGGCAGCGGTGGCGGCGGCGGTAATGGCGGCACCGTCACGGTCAACAGCCGTCGGGGCAGCATCGGCTATTTCCTGGGCGGCATTCATACCCGTGGTGCCGATGCTGCCGGCATCATCGCGGAATCCATCGGCGGCGGGGGCGGCTCGGGCGGCGAAGCCGTCACCGTCGTGGGCGGCACCTTGGTCACGTCCGCGACGGCTCTCGGTGGTTCGGGCGGCGATGGCGGCTCCGGCGGCACGGTTCTCATCGACAACGGCTGGGCCGTTTCCACCTCGGGGGTACGCTCGCATGGCATTCAGTCGATGAGCATTGGTGGCGGCGGAGGCGATGGCGGCGCCTCGTATGCGGCAGCCTATTCCAAGGCAGTCGAGAAGCGGCTGCCCAATATCGCGGTCGCGGTGGCGGTCGGCGGCTCAGGCGGCAAGGGTGGCCAGGGCGGCGCCGTCACCGTGACCAATTCCGGGGCCGTGTCGACCAGTGGCAATGATGCGTTCGGCATCATGGGCATGAGCATTGGTGGTGGCGGCGGCGACGGCGGCATTTCCGACGTCAGCGCCACGGCGAGCGGGTCCTCGGTTGTCGGCGTGGCCGTGGGCGTCGGCGTCGGTGGAACCGGGGGCGGCGGCGGTACCGGAGGAGCCGTAACCATCGTCAGTGGCAACAGAGTCACCACGTCCGGAGATCAGTCCATCGGCATTGTCGGCTACAGCATTGGCGGTGGCGGCGGTGCCGGCGGCAGCGCCGACGTGACCGGCACCACGTCCGGTAAGGGTTTCTCGGTCGCGGTGAACGTTGCCTTCGGTGGGAAGGGCGGCAGCGGCAATACCGGCGGCACCGTCAAGATCACCAATAATGGAACGACCGAGACGCAGGGCTATGCGGCGTCCGCGATCCATGCGCTCAGCGCCGGCGGGGGCGGAGGCTATGGCGGCGCCGGGATGGCCAGGTCCGCAGGGTCGGATTCGTCGCAGCCCAAACCCAGCGACTCAGCGCGCATCACCGCGGCGGTCAATGTGGGCGTCGGTGGCGCCGGTGGCAGCGGGTCGAATGGAGGACTCGTCGAGGTCACGAACAACACGGCGATCACGACCCGCGGGGTTGATGCCAGGGGCATCCTGGCCCAGAGCATCGGCGGCGGCGGCGGCGTAGGCGGCGCGGGCACGGCGCGCAGTGCCAACAACGTGCAGGTCAACGTAGCGGTCGGTGCGACTGGCGGCGGCGCGAGCGACGGCGGCGACGTGGTCGTGAACAACGGCGGGACCGCGGCCGCTATCATCACCACCTACGGCAACGGCGCCTACGGCATCCAGGCGCAGTCGGTCGGCGGCGGTGGCGGCAGCGGCGGCTCGGCCTCTGCCGATGCGGGAGATTCCACGTTGGCTCTGCTTGGCAAGACGCTCGCCGCAAACGGCTTCAAGGCGCTCGCCCAGAAGGTACTGCCCAAATTCTCCGCCAAGCACGGTATCAAGCCGTCCTTCCCGATCTCCGTCGCCGGCAACGATACCGTGGGAGGTACGGGAGGTTCGGGCGGCAACGGCAAGTCCGTCACAGTCACCAACTGGGGTGAGATTTCCACCAATGGCCAGGTGGCCACGGCGGTGTTCGCGCAGTCGATCGGGGGTGGCGGCGGCAATGGCGGCGCCTCCACGGTTGGTGGCGGTGCGCTCCTCGCGAACATGAAGATCGCCAGCGGCGGCAGCGGCGGCGTGGCCGGCGATGGCGGCGCCGTCACGGTGACCAATGGATTCAACGGCAAGATCAGCACAGGGGGGGCCTCCTCGTACGGCATCTTTGCCCAATCCATCGGCGGTGGTGGCGGGCAGGCGACCGTCGGCGCGGATCGTTCGGGTTTCTCACTCGACCGGCCCGCGCTGTTGGCCGGCGGTAACGGGTCGCGTGGAAATGGCGGCGCGGTCAAGGTCACCAATGCAGGGAGCATCGTCACCGGCGGCGCGCAATCCCACGGCATTGTCGCCCAGTCCATCGGCGGCGGTGGCGGCCTCGTGGCGCTCAACTCCATGGATGCCTTCGAGGTTCTGAGCCTCAAGACTGCGCTGACCCAGGCCGAGAAAGATACACTGAAGCGTTATGGCCTGGACGTCGACCAAGCCATCAAGGAAGCCGAATCCGCGAAAGCTGCAGCCAAGCCGGGGACCGACACCCTCACCCTTCAACTTGGCGGCACGGGCGGTGCGAACGGCAACGCCGCCACGGTGACAATCGAACATGCGGGATCCATCACGACGACTGGCGGCAATGCCTTCGGCATCCTCGCGCAGTCCATCGGCGGCGGCGGCGGTTTCATGTCAGACGGATCGGGGCCCGGCATCAACACGCTGGAAGTGTCCGGTCGCCTGGGCGGGTCCGCCAACAGCTTCGGGGATGGCGCCGAGGTTTCTGTCAGACTCGGCGCGGGAAGCAGCATCCAGACGACGGGTGTGGGCTCTGTCGGCATCCTCGCTCAGAGCATTGGCGGTGGCGGCGGCTATACCGGTGCACTCAATTCGGAGGATGCGACCTATGCGAATCTCCTGGCGCAGAGGGATCCGTCATCCGGGCGCGGCGGCGGTATCCTGGTTTCGATGGCGAACACTGCTGCCAGGATGTCGATCCAAACACATGGCAAGAACGCGCATGGCGTCTTCGCGCAGAGCGTCGGCGGCGGTGGCGGCGCGGTCGGCACGGCCGAGGGGATCGTGTTGCCGACGCAGATCGGCGACACGACCAACCGCAACAAGGCAATCCGCGGCGGCGGCCTGATCGAGATCGACCTCAAGGGCTCGATCAGGACGACCGGGGAAAATTCGGTCGCCATCTATGCCCAGAGCGGCGCGCAGGGCGGCGCGGGGCGGGTTGTGGCAGGCACGGGTTCGGACATCAGAGTCAACTTCCAGGGCGTGCTCGCGGGTGGCTCCGGGACCGGTGCTGCGGTCCAGATCGATGGCGGCGGTGCCAATGCGATCGAGTTCCAGGCCGGGTCCGACGTCAGCGCCGGCTCGGGCGTGGCAGTGTTGGCCAGCCACGGCCAGGACCGGCTGGACAACTGGGGGTTGTTATCCGGCGACGTGAATCTTGCCGTCGGCAACACCGGAGAGGTCAACACATTCAACAACCGCCTTGGCGGCACCTATACCAGCTCCGCCCGTGGGATCGTAAATGTTGGAGCCGCAGGGACGTTCCGGAACGAGGGGACCTTCAATATCGGCGGCATCAACGCCATCGCCACTGCAAATGTCATTGGCACTTATGTACAGACCGAGGCCGGCTCGTTGCTGATGGATGTCAGCCGCACCCCTGCGGGGGCCAAAAACGATCTCGTACAGCTGACGGGCTCGCTCGGCGGCACCATCAAGGTGAACGTCGTGGACGGCCTCATGCCGGGCCGTTTCGCCGTGGCCGAGGTGAGCGGGACCACCAACAACCTCAAAGCGGCCGGGGCGCATGGCAACTTCAGCCCCTTTAACTGGTCTGTCCAACGCGAGGGAAGCCGGATCTTCATCGACCCCGCCGCGAATATCCGGGCCCCCCAAGGGGTGGATATGACCGCCAGCGAGGATGCCGCCATGGCCTATCTCCAGCGGGCCTGGGAGTCCGGCAAGATCTCGCAGTCCAATGCATCGCTGTTTGGAAAGCTGGCCAATGTCAGCTCAGTGGACGACTATACCCGCTCGATCGACAGCATTACACCTGAGGAGTCGCTTGGCGCGCTGTCCAACCAGACCCTGGGCGCCCTTACATCCATCAAGATGTCGCTCAGTTGTCCGATCTTCACCGGCGCGGGCACGATGATGCAGGAGACCGATTGCGGCTGGGCCCGTGTCACCGGCGCCTGGATCAGGCAGACCGAAAGTGCTGATGCGAGCGGCTATCACCAGAATGCCGAGACCTACCGCGTCGGTGCGCAGCGCGAGATCGCCGACGGCTGGTTTCTTGGCGCGACCGCCGGCCTGACGCAATCCGCTCTGTCTGACAGCGACAGGCTGTCGAGGACGAACGGCGTCGCTGGCGACGTTGCGGTCTCGCTGAAACATCAGATCGGCCCATGGCTGCTCGCGATGTCCGGCCACATGGGTTACGGTACGTTCGAGACGCAACGGCTTCTCGACGTCGGACCGAGCGTCTGGCTCGCGAACGGCACCTCGCACATTTGGACGGCCGCCGCCCGCGTCCGCGCCAGCTACGAGCTGGCTTATTCCAACTGGTACATCAAGCCCTATACCGACCTCGACCTGCTCTACACTGCCATGCCGGGCTATACTGAGCACGGCATGGGGGGCATGGACCTTCATTTCTCGTCCGCACGCCAATGGAATGTGGCAGTGAGCCCATCGCTCGAAATCGGCGGCCGGCTGGACGTCGATCCGCAGGCTTGGCTGCGGCCCTATGCGTCGGTGGGTATGACTTTCTTCGCCAGGGACAGCATGGATATCGGCGTCACCTTCGGCAATGCGGCTGACGCGGGCTTCATTACCCAGGCGAAGCTTCCCGCAACGCTGGTCAATGTTACCGCGGGGCTGCAGATCTTCTCGACGAAGGGCTACGAGCTGCGCACGGAATACTCGGCCGGTTTCAGCAGGAACTATATTAGCCAGGAGGCCAGCCTTCGCCTCGCTGTACCGTTCTAGATTACGACACGGCGGGATTTGGACTCGATGCTGCCAACGTGAAGGGCCAAGCCTGATATCTTCACCCCATTCGAGACAGCGCGCAGAACCGCTGGTACAGGCCGATCACGTGCTCGTCGTAGGACAGGATATTAGAGCGAGAAAAACGGACAATCTGTTCTGTGCGTTGCCGCAGGGTTAGATTACACTGCGCGACGCACCGATCCTGCTTGCGATAAGGCCGATGCCCATCAGCGCGAGCGCGAGACCCCACACGTTCAATCCAAGCCTCCCGTATCCACCAACTCCCTGCGCCGCAAGCAGCGCAAGGCCGGTGCCGGTCATGAGGGCGCCGAGCACGTAGCGCCACGCGGGCGCCGGTGCGCCCGCAGTCGCGCGCGGCCGCTCAAAGCGTCCAAATGCTATAACAAGAGGAATAAGCGCCATCGCATTCGCTGCGAGCCACGGGAACCGCGACCACCACCACTCGGAGCTTCCCGGCTCAAGCCGTAGACCGAAGCCGCCGGCGAGATAGGCTGCGAGGATCACAAGGGTGGTGGCCGTCAGGTGCCAAATAAACAGCGTCATGATGTTGCCGTTCATCGCCACGGTTGCCGTCCACGCTATGCGGCCAGCCAGCCAGCGGCGCGCGGGTACCTGCGCGGCAAGCAGCAACGCGCCCTGCATGATTGCGAGCGCTATCAGCGTGACCTTCGGCGGTGTCGTGGTGCTGACCGGATCGCCGGGGACGCCAATCATCGAGACAGGATAAGGCCCGATGTGTACCAGCAAAAGTAGCACGGAAAAGCCCAAAGCGGCGCCGACTAGCAGTGTCCTGAGCTCGGAAAATCGCTCGTCGAGCCACGCATAACCGAGCATGGAGATTGCACCCCAGACGAACAGATAGTTCGCGAAGCCAAGCCAGCGCAAACCGACGGCAAAGTACATGACATCGACAGCAACTGCAGCGGCTGTCAGAGCCCAGAACGATCCCATACCAAATCGGGCCCATGCAGCCTCAGTGGCTGGCACGAGCAGAACAATTCCGATGTACACCGCGAGGAACCAGATTGGTATGAACGCAGCCTGCGAGCCATAGCTGATCAGCTCCGGCCGCACGCCGCGGGCGTACTCAATTGCAACGATCGCCACCCAAACCGTGAGCAGTGGGAGGATTGGCCACACGAGACGCCGCAAGCGGCCTTCAAGCCAGGCTGCATATGATTTGTCGTCCCGTCGCGCGGCACGCCAACTGATGCCGTTCGCGTATCCGCCGACCATGAAGAAGATCGGCATGACCTGCACGACCCATGTAAGCCAAGCGGTCCAAGGAACGACCGTCAGGATATGGGATGTCTTCAACGTGTCGGTTGCGTCGAAATAGGGCGCGGCGGCCAGCCAGTGCCCGACAATCACCACCAGCATCGACATAGCTCGCAGGAAGTCGACGTAGCGGTTTCGGGACGCGGGCGTCCGGTCAGCAAGCTCGGCAGCACGGGACCAAGCCGCCATGATCATTCTCCAACCTGCCGTCCAGCCTGTGTGACCAAGTCAACATGAGCAAGTCAACGGATTGGCGCTCGTGAGCATCCTCCGCGACCTTAGCTCGATCGAACCGGGTTGCAAACGCGGACGGTCCGGAGCTCTCTCGACGTTTGCTGCTTGGATGCATAGTGCATCGCGGCTGCGGGACCGTAAGCCTGAAATCGCCGAATAAGCACTACGGTCAAATTGGTGGCATGACCACTGATTGTGGGCCAATGCCGCCAATTTGAAGTTCCCTGCAGCATTTGCCGCAAGCTCGTTCAGGAACTTCAGATCAGAAAACGGCATTAGAATCATGAATTTGTTGACGCAAGTTACTTCCGAGGTTCGTCTCAAAATTGTTGTCGTGTTTTACGAACTTCGGAAGTGAGGCACTGGCCGCACTTGCCGGTAGCCAATGGAAAGCCGACACTTCCAGAGGCCTGACCGGCCGAGGCGCAGTATCTACCGGCCGTCGGGAGGAGTGCCATGGAGCGCATCTGGCTCAAGCACTACCCGCCGGGAGTTTCGGCGGAGATCGACCCGTCGCGATACGCATCGCTCGTTGCGATGCTCGAAGAAAGTTTTGCCAAATATCGCGAGCGCACCGCCTTCATCTGCATGGACAAGGGGCTGACCTACGGTGAAACCGACGAGATGTCACGCGCTTTCGGGGCTTGGCTGCAGGGCAGAGGCCTGGCGAAGGGTGCACGCGTCGCCATCATGATGCCGAACGTGCTGCAGTATCCGGTGGCGATCTGCGCCGTCCTTCGTGCCGGCTTCACCGTGGTGAACATCAACCCCTTGTACACGGCGCATGAGCTCGAGACTCAGCTCAAGGATGCCGGCGCCGAAGCCATCATCGTGCTTGAGAACTTCGCGCATGCCCTGCAGCAGGCAATCGACAAGACCAGCATTAAACACGTCGTCGTTGCCTCCATGGGCGACCTCCTGGGCTTGATGAAAGGCACGATCGTCAATCTGGTGGTACGGTGGGTGAAGAAGATGGTGCCGGCCTACTCGCTGCCGGGCGCAACGCCGTTCAATGCGGCCCTCGCGGCCGGCAAGAACATGACGTTGACCAAGCCGCAGCTCGGATCCGACGATCTCGCATTCCTGCAATACACCGGCGGGACCACGGGCATCGCCAAGGGCGCGATGCTGTTGCATCGCAACGTAGTCGCCAACATGCTGCAGATCGACGAATGGCTGAAGCCGGTATTGGAGAACGAGCCGAAGGTCGATCGTCTGACCGTCATGGCGGCGCTGCCGCTCTATCACATCTTCGCGTTGACGGCATGTTTCCTGCTCAGCGTCCGTACCGGCGGCCAAAACATTCTCATCCCAAACCCGCGCGATATTCCCAGCCTCATTGAGGAGCTTGCCAAGTACAAGGTCAACCATTTTCCGGCGGTGAACACGCTTTACAACGCGCTGCTCAATCATCCGGATTTCGGCAAGATCGACTGGAGCATGCTCAAGTGCGCTGTCGGCGGCGGCATGGCGGTGCAGAAATCAGTGGCGGACCGTTGGTTCAGGACCACGGGCTCGCCGCTGTGGGAAGGTTATGGCCTGTCGGAGACGTCGCCGGTCTTGACCTGCAATCCGCCGACCGCACCCGAATGGGACGGCACCATCGGGCTGCCGATGCCGTCAACGGACATCTCGATTCGCGACGACGACAACAACGAGGTGCCGCTTGGGGAGCCGGGCGAGATCTGCGCGCGCGGCCCGCAGGTGATGCCGGGCTACTGGAACCGTCCGGATGAGACGGCCAACGTCTTTACTCCCGACGGCTTCTTCCTCACTGGCGATATCGGCATCATGGACGAGACCGGCCGGACTCGGATCGTCGATCGCAAGAAGGACATGATCACGGTGTCCGGGTTCAAGGTCTATCCGAGCGAGGTCGAGGCGGTGGTGTCGAGCCACCCGGGAGTGCTCGAATGCGGAGTGATCGGCATCCCCGATCCGCGCTCCGGCGATGCGGTGAAGCTGTTCGTCGTCAAGAAGGATCCAAACCTCACCGAAGCGGCCCTGATCGCCTACTGCCGAACGCGGCTCACACCCTACAAGGTGCCGCGGCTGGTGGAGTTCAGGACCGAGCTGCCCAAGACCAATGTCGGCAAGATCTTGCGCCGGCAGTTGCGCGACGAGTCGGCAGGCTTCACTACCGTCGGCTTCCCTGGCTAACCCCCCGTTTGGCAGCGCCAGCTTCGATCCTGCGCCTGCAGGGATTGCAGGCGCGTAGCGCGACGCGCAGCATCGGGCATTCCGCCGACAACAAATGGTTCACCCGGCTTGTGTTTGCTGCCTCCATCGTCGAGGCGGTGGAGAAAATCGACCTCACTTACCCGATGATCGATCCTGAGAAGAGAATGGAGTTGCAAACGATCCGCGCGGCCCTGAGCCGCGAGAAATGGGGACAGTCCCATATCGAGCAATCTCGTCGGGCACCTTCGCTCCGCGATCCGCCCTCAGTCTCGGTTCAGATCAGCTTCCCCATCGCTACGGCGGTATCCGCCATGCGGCACGAGAATCCCCACTCGTTATCGTACCATGACATCACGCGTACCAGCGTGCCATCCATGACCTTCGTCTGATCCATGTGGAAGACGGAGCTGTGCGGATCGTGGTTGAAGTCGATGGAAACATTTGGATCGTTGGTATAGCCGAGAATCCCGTTAAGCTGCTGGTCGGCGGCGCGCTTGATCGCGGCGTTCACCTCGTCCTTCGATGTCGCCTTCTTGGCGACGAATTTGAAATCGACCACCGAGACATTCGGCACCGGGACACGAATGGCGACACCGTCGAGCTTGCCGTTCAGTTCCGGTAGCACGAGGCCGACCGCCTTTGCCGCGCCTGTTGACGTCGGGATCATCGACATCGCCGCCGCTCGCGCGCGGTACAAGTCTCTGTGCAATGTATCCAGCGTCGGCTGGTCGCCCGTATAGGCATGGATCGTTGTCATGAAGCCCCTTTCGATCCCGATCGCATCGTTGAGCACCTTGGCAACCGGCGCCAGACAGTTGGTCGTGCATGAGGCGGCGGAGACGATCTTGTGCTCCTTCGACAGCCCGTCGTGATTGACGCCGTAAACCACCGTGAGATCGGCGCCGTCGGCCGGCGCCGAGACAAGAACGGCCTTTGCACCTGCTTTGAGATGAGCGGAAGCTTTGCTTTTTGAGTTGAAGACGCCCGTGCATTCGAGCGCAATGTCAACGCCCAGGTCCTTCCATGGCAGGTCCGAGGGATCCTTGATCGCGGTGACTTTGACTTTGCCGTTGCCGACGCTGATGGCGTCGCCTTCGACCTTGACTTGCCCTGGGAAGCGGCCGTGCACGGAATCATATCGTAGAAGGTGCGCGTTGGTCTCCACGGGCCCGAGATCATTGACAGCGACCACCTCGATATCCTTGCGGCCCTCCTCGATGATGGCGCGGAGAATGTTACGGCCGATGCGGCCGAATCCGTTGATGGCGACGCGAACGGTCATTTTCGGCTCCCTTCTTGGCACTACGCTCCGACACTGTTTCCTGTCGGGATAGGGACGATACTAGTTTCGATGATTTCAGACGGTGGGCATTGTCGTGCGGACGGCCCTATGCGACTGCCTGCCTCCTTTTGATCCGGACACTTGGCCCCGGGGCATGATGGAACTCGCTTTAGGCGTGTCTGCTGGCCGTATGAGTTCTGACGCTTCAAGGTCGATTATCAGCGTGGCGCCCGTCTGCGGCTCTACTGTGGGCTATCCGAGATGGCCTATATAATGGCATTTAATCGGGCTCGCGATTGATGGTTCCTTGCAGCGAACCAAATCAAATGCACGGAAAGCGGAATGGCAGCCTTCGTCTCGATCGCCCCACTCGCTCTGATCGTTCTTCTCATGGCCGTATTGCGGTGGTCGGCGGCCAGCGCGGGACTGGTCGGACTCGTGGCGGCCGCGGCTGGCGCAATCGGATTCTTTGGCTTCGGAACGCGCATCTACGCTGAGCAGGGCATCGCCGGAGTGCTCATCGGAACCGGTGCGGAGGCAGCTTTCTCGGCCGCTGACATCGTGTGGATCATCCTGCCGGCTCTGTCCCTCTATGAGCTGCAGCAGCGCTCAGGCGCGATCGATGCCATCCGCAGGGGATTGATGAGTTTGTCCTCGGACGAGACCCTGCTTGCCCTCGTCATCGCCTGGTTCTTTGCGTCGTTCATGGAAGGAGCGGCGGGGTTCGGCACACCTATCGCCCTGGCTGCGCCTCTTCTGGTCAGTCTCGGCTACACACCCGTCGTGGCGGTCGCTTTGCCGCTCATTGGTCATGTCACAGGCACTTCGTTTGGCGCGCTCGGCACTCCGATCTTGGCGCAGGCCGATGTGTCAGGCATCAGCGGCAGCAGCATCGCCCCGCCGACGGCCTTGCTGCATGCGAGCCTGGCGCCAATGCTGGTGCTTTCGATCGTGTTCATCGCGAGCAAAGCGCGATTCCAGGTGAAATACGCGGCATGGGCCATCGTCGCCGCCATTTGTTTCCTGCTGCCGTACCTGGTCTTGGCCATGTGGGTAGGACCAGAGCTGCCGACGATCGGCGGAGCGCTGGCCGGCGGATTGGCATTTGCTTTTGTCCTCAGACGGATGCATCCGCAGCAAGCTGAAACTCTGGATGCGAGATCGCTTGCCATTGCTGCTCTACCATATGCCGTGCTGGTCGGCTTGATCCTCGTGACGCGTCTCGTTCCGCAGATCCGCGATCCGCTCCGGCAGATTGTGCTCGAATGGGGGTTGCCCGGACCGTTCAGCGGACGCGTCGAGCTCCTCTATCATCCCGGGACCATGCTGCTCGCAGGATTTCTGTTCGGCGGGCTCTTGCAGGGATGCAAGATTGCCGATCTGGCCGGTGCCGTCACTGCTGCTATCCGTCGACTGGTTCCCGTCGCCGCTGCCTTGTTCTCGATGCTCGCGATAGCGCGGCTGATGGTCCATGCGGGCATGATAGAGGCACTGGCGGAAACGGCTACACGGACCGGTCAGGCGTGGCCGCTGCTTGCGCCTTCAGTTGGGGCAATCGGCTCCTTCATCACGGGATCGACAACCGTCTCCAACATCCTCCTGACGGATCTTCAGCAGGCAGCCGCTGCCGGGCTCGGCTTGCCGATGTTGGCACTGATCGCCGCCCAGGGATTCGGAGCTGCCGTCGGCAATTGTGCGGCGCTGCACAACATCATCACGGGCGCTGCCACGGTCGGCCTGCAAGGACGTGAAGGCGATATTCTGAGGAAGACGGGACCAGTTTGTCTTGGATACCTTGCGCTGGGAGGCGTTCTTGCGCTGACGTTCGCGCGATGGTTCCCGTTTTAGAAGTGGCCGCGTTGTTCCATCGGATGGCAGCGGCTGGACTGATTCCTGCCGTCATGTAAGGTTGCATCTGGATTGGACCGCATAAGCTCATCGGAGCTATGAACCCGTGCTCAGACCCGGGAGGCCATCATGAACATTGTCGTGTTCGAAACCGAGGAATGGGAGCGACAAGCCTTCCTGCGCCTTGAGCCAAGCCATCGCGTGCGCTGCGTTGCTGAGCCGCTGGACCAACGGAACGCGGCTGACTTCTCCGAGGCCGAAGTTGCCAGCCCATTCATCAACTCGCGGTTTGACGCAGCAGCCCTCGCACAGTTCCCGAGGCTAAAGCTGATAGCGACGCGATCGACGGGATACGATCACATCGATCTCAGCTACTGCGCCGCACACGGCATCATCGTGTCGAACGTGCCTGACTATGGCGATTCCACCGTGGCCGAGCACGTCTTCGCTCTGCTGTTGGCAGTTGCGCGCAATCTCGTGGAGTCGGTGGAGCGGACGCGGCGCGGGCGGTTCACGCAGACGGGGCTACGCGGCTTTGAGCTCCGCGACGGGACAATCGGCGTCATCGGCACCGGCCGGATCGGGATTCGCGTGATCGAAATCGCACGCGGCTTCGGCATGAATGTTCTTGCTTACGACCTCCGACCGGACGAAGCGGCCGCCGTCCGGCTCAAGTTTTCCTACGCGAGCCTCGACAAACTGTTGTCGGATTCGGACGTCGTGACGCTGCACGTGCCCGCAACGTCCGGCACGGCCAGCATGCTCTCGGATCGCGAGCTCGCCCGCATGAAGCCGGATGCAATCCTGATCAATACGGCACGCGGCCATATCGTTGACGTTGAAGCGCTGGTGCGGGCGCTGGCTAACGGCAGGCTCCGCGGCGCCGGCCTCGACGTTCTGCCGCAGGAGCCCCTGATCCGCGAGGAGGCGGCGATCTTCCACCAGGACGCAGTTCGGGACGCCGATGATTTCAAGGCACTGGTTGCGAACCATGTGTTGCTGCGCTTTCCCAATGTGGTGGTGACGCCGCACAATGCGTACAACACCGAGTCGGCGCTGCAGCGCATCACCGCGACGACGCTTGCCAATATCGAGGCGTTTGCGCGCGGGACGCCGCAGAACGTCGTGTCCGCGCATTGAAAGTTCGCGGCGCCGCGAGTGCTCGCGTGATCAGGACGCACGGTGAAGCGGCACGCTGGTTCGCTCGCCCGGGTACAGAACGAAATGCCGTTCGTCGACCGCGATGGAGATTGCGTCCGCTCCACTTGGATCGCTCGCCAGCGTCAGCGCATCCTGGGTTATATCCACGCTGAGCGAGTGCTGGCGGTAGCGGAGCCGAAATGCAAGCCGGCGCAGTTCATCCGGTAATGCCGGGTGAAAATGCAGTTCTTCGCCGCGCAGCTCCAGCCCGGTGAAGCAGCGTTGCAGCAGGTCGATCGTGCCGGACATGGCGCCGAGATGAATGCCTTCGCGCGTGGTCCCGCCTTGAACGTCGCTGATGTCACTTTGCAGAGCCTCCGTGAAAAGTGACCAGGAGCGTTGCCGGCAGGAGCGCGCCAAGACCCAGGCATGCACGAGGGCGCTCAGGGTGGAGCCGTGCGAGCTGCGCCGCAGATAGTAGTCGATGGTTCTGGGGATCGTGGCAGGATTGAAAGTGTAACCAAGGCGGTTGAAGAGCTCCGCCAGTTCTTCTGCGGAAAACAGATAGAACAACATCAGCGCATCGGCCTGCTTGGAGAGCTTGTAGCGATTGGGCGAGTCGCTCTCCGCCTCGAGGATCAGGTCGAGCCGCATGATATTCGGGTATTTGCGGCGATAGGCGTCCCAGTCGAATTCCTGTAGCAGCTCATAGCCTTCAAACTGGCTGAGAATGCCGTCGTCGTGGAATGGCAGGTACAACTTGCAACTGACATGCTCCCAATGTGCGAGTTCCTCCTGCTCGATCCGCAGGTTCTGGCACAATTCGTGACAGCGTTCCTTTGGCAGCAGCTCAAAGAGGTCGAGCGCGCGGGCAATGCACCAGACGGCCATGACATTGGTGTACGCGTTATTGTCCAGGCCTGCCTCATCCCGATCCGGATAGCCGTCATGGAATTCGTCCGGCCCCATCACCCCGCGGATATCATAGCGGTCGCGTGCTTCGTTCCACTGCGCAAGACTGGCCCAGAAGCGGGCAATCTCGAACATCAGCTCGGCGCCGAAGGAGTAAAGGAACTCGGCATCGCCAGTGGCTTGATGGTACTGCCAGACATTATAGGCGACGGCCGCGCCGATATGGCGCTGCAGATGTGTGTCGTCTTTGATCCAGTTGCCGGAACGCGGGTTGAAGTACATCACGTCGGTTTCTTCGCGCCCGTCGCTACCGCTCTGCCATGGGTACATCGCGCCGCGGAAGCCGGCTTGCCGCGCGGCCCAGCGCGCCTCATCGAGGCGCCGGTAGCGGTAGAGCAGCAAGGCACGCGCGAGGATCGGAAAATGCAGGTTCAGCAGCGGGAAGATGAACAGCTCGTCCCAGAAGATGTGGCCACGGTAGCCCTCGCCATGCCAGCCGCGGGCGGGGATGCCAGCATCCAGCTCCATGCTGTGGCTGGAAGCTGTCTGAAGCAGATGGAAGAGATGCAGACGCACGGCCAAATGCGTCTCATCCGCTTCGTCGCTGGCGATATCGAGCAGATCCAGGTCGCAGCGCTCCCACAAATGTCCCCAGACACGCTGATGGGTTTGCAGAAGTGCATCAAAGCTGTCGGCGCGTGCGATGGCCGTGCGCGCTGCGGTTTCCGGATCGGCGATGGCGCGGTCCCTGGAGGTATAGAGCGCGACGATCTTCTCGATCTCGATGCCGGCGCCCGGCACGGCATCAAGGGCGATGTCATAGCCGACGCGCGCCGCTTCCTCGATCGGGTGCTTGTGCACGGCGGCATCAAGCCCGCGCGCGCGTACGTCCAACCGTGCGGCCTGTGCGATCCGTAGCTGCGACTGCGTCATCTCCACCTGAAGCAGCATGGAGCAAGGCGCGAAGGCGGCGGCTTCGCACACACGCAGATTCCGGCTTTCAAACGCTTTGTATCTCGGCACGCCGGTATTGGCGACGTCGCCGTCCAGCATGGCGCGCACGGTGAGCAGGCCGGACCAATTCTGCGAGGTGACGGTGACATGCTGGCCGGCGAGGTGCTTGCTGTCCATGTGCACGAAGCGGCGCTCAGTGAGGTTGATTTCCCGCCCCAGCGGGTCGCGCACCCGCAAACTTCGCAAGTACAGACCGTGGCGCAGATCGAGCGTTTGCTGATACTCGAGCACTTCGACGCGACGCAGGTCGAACCAGTCTCCGTCGTCGATCCGGAAGGTCAGTGGCAGCCAGTTGGGGAGGTTGACCAGGTCCTCGTTCTCGATCGGGCGACCATCGATCATGGTGGTGAGCCGGTTGTAGCCGCCGGCGAGATACGTGCCGGGATAATACAGATCATCAGCGCGCGCTTCGGCGGCGGCTCCGCGGGTCACGAAGTATCCGTTGCCAACGGCGAACAGGGTTTCGCGACGCCCTTCCAGGGCAGGATCGAACCCCTCATGGACAAACAGCCAAGGGTCCGGCCGAGCGCGGGCCGCGGGATGGCGGGTCTCGGTTCCTTGTTGCGCGATGAACGGGTCAAGCCGATGCACGTCGGGCTTGGCGACAAGCGGGCGCGGCGTCACTCGATCGTCCAATTCCAAATCGATCTGGTTGAGGTCGGCGACGACGATATCGGCACCGGCGTTCTTCAGGTCCGCACCATGGCCGACCCGGTCGATGCCGATGACGAGGCCGAAACCGCCGGCTCGTCCCGCTGCCACGCCGGCGATCGCGTCCTCGATGACGGCCGTGCGATCGGGCGAGCTCCCGAGGCGCTGCGCCGCCGCAAGAAAAGTGTCGGGCGCTGGCTTGCCCGGGAGCCCCAGGGTCGCGGCATCGCGTCCGTCGATGCGAGCGTCGAACAGATGATCGAGCCGCGCAGTTTGCAGAATCTCCTGGCAATTGCGGCTCGCCGAAACCACCGCCGTCTTCAGGCCGAGCGCGCGCAGACGCCGAATCAGGGCCACCGTGGAAGGATAGACGTCGACCCCTTTGCCGCGCATCCTCTCCAGGAACAGTCCGTCCTTTCGCACGGCGAGGCCCTGGATGGTTTCGACCTCGGGACCATCGCGCTCATCGCCTTCCGCGAGGCCCACGCCGCGCGCGGCCAGGAAGGCACGAATGGCCTCTTCGCGCGGACGGCCGTCGATGTACTTGCGGTAGTCCTCAAGCGTGAATGGCGCGAAGGCAACGCCGGTGCGACGGGTGTACCCTTCGAAAAAAACATCGAAGGTTTGCGTCCAAGCCTGGAAATGGATGCGCGCGGTATCTGTCACCACGCCATCGAGATCGAAGGCGACGGCATCAAATTGCGACGGAACAAGACCGGCTTTGCGAGACATGCCTCGGCTCACGGAGTTATTGCGACGTACGCCAGCATTGATTTCCAATTAAACGGAGTGGCTCGGCTCCACATACAAGGCAGCGCCGAGGAGGCCCGCATGAGGACGTAAGATCTGGTCGATCGGTATCCCGTCCAGATACGAGCTGAACTGTCCCTTTGCAGTGAAAGCCTGCTTGAGCGCTTCGACATCCCAGAGTGGCCGCAGTCCGCGGCACAGTCCGCCAGTAATGACGACCCCGCCGCTGGTCAAAAGGGTCAGGGCGAGATTGCCGGCGGTCGCACCGAGGATGGACGAGAAGATCCTTATCGCCTCACAGCAAGTAGGGCACTGGTTCGCTGCGGCGCGGGCCGAAACGTCTCTGGGATCCTGCAGATCGATGATCTGCCCATTCATCTTGGCCAGAGTTGTCGCAATCGCCAATAACCCCTTTCCGGACAGCAACTGTTCGGCTGACACATGCGGATAGTGCCTGTGGAGATGCGACAGGATCTCGACTTGGACACTGTCCGCCGGAGCGAATGTGGCATGCCCGGCCTCACTCGGGAGTCCGACAAGTGTTCCCGCATTATTCAGCAGAAAAGCAACACCGAGGCCGGTGCCGGGGCCAATGACGAGGGAAGGCTGGCTTGGATCACGTGTTCCCGCTTTTACGGAACGGATCTCATCGGGTTGCAGTGCGGCAACGGACAGCGCCTGGGCGAGAAGATCATTGATCACGATTAACTTGCGCAAGCCGAGCCGCCGCCGCACATCCGCTATCGAGAAATGCCAGGAGCTGTTGCTGAAGGTCACCTCATCGCCCAGGACGGGGCCCGCCACAGCGAGCACCGCCTCTTCCAGCATCGGGACGCCGGACAGATAGTCCTCCACCGCCTCGACAAGGCCGGGATAGTGGGCGACCGGTAGCTTGCGCGCATCCGATGGATGCGAACCAGGCTCTGCAATCGCAAACCTTGCGTTGGTGCCGCCAATGTCTCCGACCAGCCGCATGGCGTTCATCCCCTGAGGATGATAATGTTCAACTTCTATTTCCAGGCGAGAAGGCTTGCAACATGATACAGCAGCCGGAGACAGCCTCAAAGCCTATCGTTACACTGACGCTCAGCCCGACCATTGATCTCGCGTTCCAGTCGAACGAGATCAGACCGATCCGTAAGAATCGTGCGGTACAACAGCGCACGGATGCGGGAGGCGGCGGCATAAATGTCGCGCGTGTGCTGAAGGAACTGGGCGCCGAGGCCTACGCCATTTACCTGGCTGGCGGCGCTACTGGACTCGTCTTGAATGAACTTGTCTCGAAATTGGACGTGCCAGCAAAATGCGTCAATATTGCCGGCAGCACACGCATCAGCTTCACGGTCTTCGAAGAGATTTCGGGGCTCGAATATCGTTTCGTAAGCGAGGGCTGTTCTCTTGTCGAAGCAGAGTGGCAATCGGCCCTATCGCACCTCAAGGAATGTGACGCAGACATCATCGTCGCGAGTGGTAGCTTGCCGCCGGGTGTTCCCATCGATTTTTACGCCCGCGCGGCCGACATCGTGCGGAGCAATGGAGCACGCTTGATCCTTGATACCTCAGGGCCTGCGCTCCAAGCGGCCGTGTCGGCAGGAGGCATTTGTCTCGCCAAGCCCAGTGTTGGGGAGTTCGAGACGTTGACACACAGAAAGTTCGAGTCACCCGAGGAACTTGTCGATGCCGCGACGTCTTTGGTCGCTACCGGGTCCGTCGAAAACCTTGCTGTGACCATGGGACGCGATGGCGCATTGCTCGCAACTCGGTCAGGCACGTTGCGACTACGAGGCCCTAAGGTGAAGCCTGTGAGCGCTGTAGGGGCGGGCGATAGTTTTGTAGCGGGCATGACCTTTGCGCTGGCGCGCGGAAAAAGTGCTGAAGATGCATTCACGCTCGGCATGGCCGCGGGTGCCGCTGCTGTCCTGACACACGGCACCCAATTGTGCCGTCGGGAGGATGTCGAGCGTCTCCATGCCGAAGTGATGGCCGAGCGCCTGTCCATGCAGCCAACCTAGCGCGCTGGCGTCGTAACCTCGACCTCGCAGTCGCTCCGCACCGAGCTTCCCGGATGCCCGGGACGAACACGGACCAATCAGAGACAACCATGGGCGCAGCGGCAGAGTCGACTTTGACGAGTGGCGTCACATCGCTGGCATACGATGTCTGCCAGCGATGTGCGAAGTTGCTTGCCACCGACTGCGGGAAAGGGCTCGATCCGGCTGAAGCAGCGAGGCGGCTGCAGGCGTATGCGCCATACAACCCAGCAGTGTACGATCCGGCATAAAAATGCTAGTAGTGAGCAACCAGCGCGGCGCAAAAGGTCAGCGAATAAGCCGCGGGGCGGGTACCATGCTCTTCGAAGGAGATTAACTGCGGCACAAAAAGTCACTAGATGAAGCCGCATGCGAGTCCTGCCTGATCGAGCCGGAACGGAAGGGATCACATGGTCATGCGTCGTCGACGGGCGAAAATAGTTGCTACCGTTGGCCCGGCCAGCGCTTCGCCAGAGATGCTTAAAGCGCTGTTTGTCGCAGGTGTGGACACATTCCGTCTCAACTTCAGCCACGGAACCCAGAAGGATCATGCAAACGTCCATGCTGCGATCCGCGCACTCGAGCAGGAAATGCAGCGCCCAATCGGCGTTCTGATGGACCTGCAGGGGCCCAAAATTCGCGTTGGCACCTTGCGCGACAAGAAGATCACAGTTCGGTCCGGTGAGATCGTTCGCTTTGTCGGCTCCGGATCGGAAGGTGACGCCGGGGCTATACCCTTGCCGCACCCGGAAATCTTTGCAGCCCTTGCCCCCGGCGACGATCTCCTGATCGACGATGGCAGGGTGCGCGTTCGCGCGACGAGACTGGGCAATGACACCATCGAGGCCGAGGTGATCGTGGGTGGTGCGATCTCGAACCACAAGGGCGTCAATTTGCCGGGAACGATTCTCGATCTGTCGCCGCTCACCGCAAAGGACCGCGCCGATCTGGAATTCGGCCTGCGCCTTGGCGTGGACTGGGTAGCTCTCTCATTTGTGCAGAAGCCATCGGACATGATCGAAGCACGGGCGCTGATTGGCGAGCGCGCCGGGCTCATGGCGAAGATCGAGAAGCCCGCGGCACTCGAGCGGATCGATGACATTATCCAGATGTCGGATGCGATCATGGTTGCACGCGGCGATCTGGGCGTCGAGATTCCGCACGAGGAAGTGCCCGCTCGCCAGAAGGAACTGGTCCGCGCCTGCAGGCTGGCCGTCAAACCGGTGATCGTCGCCACTCAGATGCTCGATTCAATGGTGACAGCCCCGACACCCACGCGTGCCGAGGCTTCAGACGTCGCCACCGCAATCTATGACGGCGCGGATGCCGTGATGTTGTCGGCGGAGTCGGCCACCGGCCAGTACCCGCGAGAGGCCGTCGAAATGATGGACCGCATCATCCGCAGCACAGAGCAGCACAAGATGTATCGCTCGATCATCGAAGCAACCCAGCCCGATGAGGAGCAGACTCCGCCGCACGCGGTGGCCGCGGCGGCGGCCGACTTGGCCTCGGCGATCCGTGCGGCGGTCATCGTCGCCTATACCGCAAGCGGGACAACGGCCGCACGTGTCGCGCGGAAGCGGCCCAGGGTGCCGATCCTGGCGACCACGACGAGTGTGGAAGTGTCCCGTCGCCTCTGTCTCTTCTGGGGTGCACACAGCGTGCTTTCCGACGATGTGAAAGCCTACGAGGAGATGGTCAGCCGCGCGACGGAGCTTGCGAAACGGGAAGGGTTCGCCGGCGCCGGTGATACTTTGGTGGTCGTTGCCGGCATACCGTTAGGCCAGGGCGGGACAACCAACAACTTGCGCGTCGTTTCGGTCTCCTGATCTCCCCGGTGGGGCGGAGATTGCCGAACTGGCGGCCGAGCGCGACGAGAGCCGTACCAGTGATCGCCGGCAACCAAAAACCGACACCCGAACCGGTCGAGCCGGGAACGCGCTGCCTCCCGATTGACTTGATCTGTTGGAACCTTTGCTAATAGGGAGCCGGGAGTATTATCGTCCCGCATGGTCTCCGCGTCGAAAAGGAGGCTCAATGATCAGGTTCGGCCTGCTGGGATGCGGGCGTATCGCCGAGCGCCATTCCGATCTGCTCGGCGGCAATCGCATCGAGGGCGCAACGCTCGCGGCTGTCTGCGACTTGGTGCGTGCTCGCGCGGATGCGCTCGCAGCGAAGTTCGGCGTTGGCGCCCACTACGACATCGATGATTTTCTCGCCCGCAAGGACGTCGATGCGGTCGCGTTGTTGACCCCGAGCGGCATGCGTCGCGAGCATGTCATCGCCTGCGCGAACGCCGGCAAGCACGTCGTGGTGGAAAAGCCGATGGCGCTGCGGCTGCGGGACGCGGATGACATGATCCGCGCCTGCGACGAGGCAGGCGTCAAGCTTTTCGTCGTCAAGCAGAACCGCTTCAATGTTCCCGTGCTCAAGGCACGGGAGGCGCTGGAGGCCGGCCGCTTCGGCAGCCTCGTGCTCGGCACCGTGCGCGTGCGCTGGTGTCGCGATCAGGCCTATTACGACCAGGATAGCTGGCGCGGCACCTGGGCCTATGACGGGGGCGTGCTCACCAATCAGGCGAGCCACTATATCGACCTGCTGGAATGGTTCTTCGGCGATGTCATCAGCGTTCATGCCCGCGCGATCACCGCCTTGGTTCGGATCGAGGCCGAGGACACGGCGGTCGCGACGTTGAAGTTCAGGAACGGCGCGCTCGGCGTCATCGAGGCAACCACCGCCACCCGGCCGACCGACATCGAAGGCTCGCTCTCCATTCTCGGAGAAAAGGGGATAGTTGAAATTGCGGGCCTTGCGGTCAACCAGATCCGACATTGGCGTTTCGTCGACGAACTGCCGTCGGACAAGGACGTGATCGAAAAATTTTCGATCGACCCGCCTGACGTCTACGGCTTCGGCCATCAGGCCTATTACCAAAACGTCGTCGATTGCCTGGTGAACCAGCGCGCGGCGCTGGTCGACGGCCTCGAGGGCCGCAAGAGCCTGGAACTGATCTCGGCGCTCTATGAATCGATTGAGATCGCGCAGGAGGTGGCGATTCCCTTCACGCCGCGTCTGGGCCGGTTGGGCGTCGTATCGTAAACCAGCCGGAGCATCTCGGATCGGCGTACGGGATGCGCAATTTAGCGCCGGCGTGAAGGTGGTGGTTGAGCTCTGCAATCTCTATGGCCGAGAGCTTGGCGACGGCTGACCGCGCGACGGATCCCATCTTCTACCGGATAAGCCCTTGGGTGCGACCGGTAAGTCATTGATCGTTCTCAACCCGGGGCTGCCTCTTAATCAGCGGGTCCCAGGTTCGAGCCCTGGTGCGCCCACATATAAATCAAGTCTCCCGTCTGTTCGCTTTTTCAACACGTCGCGACTGCGGGAAGCGAACCCGGATCTTCGGCTGCGCTCCCCACTCCAGCGACCCCTGACGTCCGGGGTTCGAGTCTCTCCAAGCATCGGCTCGTGGGCTCGGACGTGACTGCGCATTGGTTATGGGGCCTGCTTGGATCCGAGCTGTTCGACCATTTTGACGACCCGGTGCGCAAATCGGCTGGTGAGATTCGCGTCGCCCAGCAGCAAATTGAACCAGACCGCGCCAAAGACAAAGTCAACAATCATCTCTGAATCGAGCGTGCTTGGCAGCTCGCCGGATTCGATGGCCCGGTTGATGACTGCCTTCGCAGCATCTCGACGAGGCTCGACAATCTTCTGAAGAACGAGCTTTCGCATGTCGGGGTCGCTTTGCGCTTCGACGACCACGCTCTTCAGAATATTTGCATAGGCCGCGTCCTGAATGCGCTTTGTCGTCTGCAACAGAACGGCAAGCAAGTCATTCACAAGGCCGCGCGCAGGCAGAGGGGCCGGGCGCTCCAGTCCATCCATGTACAAGTCGACGAGCAGTGCGCCCTTCGACGACCATCGTCGATAGATGGACTGCTTTGCTACCGCGGCCCGGGCTGCGACGCCCTCGATCGAGAATGAAGCGTAACCCTCATCCCGAATGAGATCTCTGGCCGCGTCGAGAATGGCGCGGTGGACGTTTTCGTCCCTGGGGCGCCCCGCGCGGGCAACAGCCTTCTTTCCCATCATTCATCCTATTGACATACGCAACGGTTCGTATTGTATTTGGTTCGTTGGCCAGGAGGCCAGTCTCTCTTTTTGAGATTTCGGGGCATGGCAGTTTCCCAAATGATCGATTTGTCGCGGACTGGTGGACTGGAGGGCAGCCGCCTGCTCAAGCCGAATCTGGTTGCACATTATCCCAAAGTCACGCGAGGCGAGGGACCTTATCTATTCGATAGCGAAGGACGACGCTATTTCGATGGATCGAGCGGTGCGATGACCGCGAACCTGGGTCACGGTCTCCGCGAAATCGGCGACGTCATGGCGGAACAGGCCGCTACCATCGCATTTACCTTCAGAAGCCAGTTCAGCAATGAGCCGGCCGAGCGCCTGGCTCAGAAGCTTTGCGAGTTGGCTCCTGGGGATATCTGCAGTGCGTTCTTCGTGAACAGCGGCTCAGAAGCCTCGGAATACGCCGTCCGCATGGCCCTCCACTATTGGAAGGAGTGTGGTCGCCCACAGAAGACCAAGGTCCTCGGCCGCATCACCAGCTATCACGGCATGACGATGGGAGCCCTGTCGATCTCGGGCCATTCGGGGCGCCGGCCCGACTACGGTCCGCTGCTGCACCAGTTCGCCAAAGTTCCCCCAGCGTATTGTTATCGATGCCCGTTCGGGCTTCAGCCGGAAGACTGCGCGACGGAATGCGCCGATGCTTGGGAGACGGAGATCCTTGCTCAAGGCCCCGATACGGTCGCGGCTGTCATCGCTGAGCCGATCGTTGGTGCTGCGGGCGGAGTGTTGCCGCCCCCGCCTGGCTACTTCCGTCGGTTGCGAGAAATCTGCGATCGCTATGAGGTTCTGCTCATCGCTGACGAAGTGATCACCGGTGCAGGACGTACCGGCGCATGGTTTGCATCGGAGCAAGAGCAGGTTGTTCCTGACATCATCCTGCTCGCAAAGGGGTTGAGCGCGGGATACACGCCCATGGCCGCCATCCTCCTGCGCCAGAGGATCGTGCATGCCATTGCCGAGGGCAGCAGCATCGTTCCCTTCGGCCACACATTCAGCGCCAATCCTCTCAGCGCGGCGGTGTGCCTATCTGTGCTCGACTACATCGAGCGGAACGACCTATTGCGTAACGTGCGCGAGCGCGGCGAGGAGTTGCACGCGGGACTTTTGGCGCTCTCGCAGCGACATCCGTGCATGGTCGACATCCGAGGACGCGGCCTGTTGTGGGGATTCGAGCTCGTGCGCGATCGGGCAACCCGCCGGACCTTCGAGGCGCAACAGAATGCAGCAGGAATGCTGGTGTCGATCTGTCGTGATCATGGGCTTGTCGTATATCCCGCGGGGATCGCACCGCTCAACAATTCGATCATTGTGGCGCCGCCGCTCATTGCCACGTCGGACCACATAGCCGAGCTGATCGCAAAGCTGGGGGATAGCCTTTTCGAATTCGAGAAAGTCGTAGCCTAGACGCGGCCTGAACAATCCATTTAGCCCAGGAGGAGATCTTGATGCCCATTGCACAAACGCGTCGCGATGTTCTGTTGTCCGCCGTGGCGCTCGCGGCAGCTCCGATCCTTCCGGCCTGGGGCCAAAGGGCCGGTGTGGTAACCATGGGCGTTATAACTCCAACCACTGGCACTTTCGCGTATGCCGGGGATCTAGTTGCGCGCGGTGCCTCGCTGGCGCTGGAAATGCATGGCGGCAGTGTTCTTGGCAACGCCGTGCGCTTACTGACGCGAGATGACGAAGGCAAGCCGGCGTCCGGTGTTCGCCGTGTTCAGGAGGCCGCAACCAGCGACGGAATGCGATACTTCATCGGAGCCTATTCCAGCGCTGTCGGACTTGCCGAATCCGAGGTCGCGCAGCGCGAAAAGCTGTTGCAATTCGCCGCGGGCGGATCCGAAGACTTCACGGGCAGTCGGTGCGGACGGTATACGTTTCAATGGTCGGCTCATCCTTACACCGCGATGCGCGCGACGCTCGAGTACGTAAGAAAGACGTTTCCTCAAAAGAAAACGATCTACACTTTAACTGCAGACTACGTCTTCGGGCACGCACTTCTCAAATATGCCAAGATCGTGGCGGCGGAACTCGGCTTTGAGCTGGTTGGCAACGACAACCATCCGTCCGGCGAGCGTCAATATACCCAATACCTCACAAAGGCGGTCGCTGCGAAGCCTGATATTCTGCTGTTGAATACAGCCGGAGCTGATGCCGTCACGGCGGTCCGCCAGTTCGCGAGTTTTGGCGCGGAGAACATCGCCGTCGTTGGTCCTTGGTCGCTCGAAGTCGATCAGCTTGCGGAGCTCGCGCCGGAAATGCGGACCGGCTTGGTCCTTGGTCAAAACTACTATCCCGACATCGACACGCCGGCCAACAGGGAGTTTGTGGGAAGCTACACGAAGAAGTTCTCGGCGCTTCCGGGATATTCCTCCGCCTATGCCTATGACGCAGTCCGGGCTCTCCTTATGGCCATGGAGAAGGCGAACAGTACCGAAGTCCCGGACGTCATCAAGACTCTCGAGCAAATGTCCTGGGATGGAGTGCTTGGTCGAATGTCGATCGATCCGAAGACCCATCAGCTTATTCGACCGTATTTCGTCGTGCGCTGCAAACAGGCATCCGATATGCGCCATGCAACCGACTTCGCTGACATCGTGGCGAACGGCGACAAGCCTCAGCCTGTCGAACTCAACGAATGTAAGCAGATGCCTGCGCTCTAATTCACCGATATGAGCACGCGACGCGAGAGGGACGGCAGATGCTTTGGCTGATTTCAGCGCAACTCGTCAACGGCATCGCGATCGGGATGATTTACGCCCTGATGTCGTTCGGCCTTTCCATCATCAAAGGCCTGCTGAACATTCCGAACTTCGCTCACGGTGCCTTGTACGCGCTCGGTGCTTACCTCTGCTATTCGGTCGTGTCGCTTGGAATGTCCTTTGCCGTCGGATTGGCGGTCGCATTTCTGGGCGCGGCGCTTGCCGGTTTGGCGCTTGACCGCTTTGCGATACAGCCTGTCAGCGGAAGCGGATATCTTCCCCAATTGATCACGTTGTTCGGCGCCGCGCTTGTGATCGAGCAGGCCCTCCTGATTGGCTGGGGCACGGTTGGACTCAGCTATTCGCCACCGCCCATCTTGCGAGGGGCGATCAATCTCGGCTTTACGATCGTGCCGAGATACATCGCCTTTGCGAGCGTTTTCTCCGCGCTGGTGATCAGTGCCGTTTGGTTGGTGATCGAGCGCACCAAGTTCGGTGCTTATGTCAGGGCAGGAATCGAACGACCCGAGACCACTCAGGCTTTGGGGATCAACGTCGACCTGTTGCTCTCCGCGGGAATGATGCTTGGCGCCGGACTGGCCGGACTGGCGGGTGGCTTGGCATTGCCGCTGGTCGGAGCGACATCGACCATGGGGGGCGATATGTTGGGCATTGCCTTCGTCGTGCTCGTCATCGGTGGTCTCGGATCTCTTTATGGCTCGATTGCAGCGGGGGTGCTGGTCGGAGTGGTCCAGAGTCTCATGACGATTGCGGCGCCTGCCGCGAGCACGGCGATTATTTATGCAGTGATGATCGGCGTCTTGCTTCTTCGACCCCAGGGGCTTTTTGGCGAGCGCTGACGGCAAAGCCCGTCTGGCGAGGTATTGGCGATGAGATCATCGGACCACAACGGAACTGTATTGGCCAAGAGTATCGAAGAACCTGTCGAAATCAGCAGTGTTGGCACCACCGCGAGACCGGGACGGCTGACCGCGAACCTGATCCGAAGCATCGGCATTATCGGTGCCGTATCGATCCTGCCCTTGGTGATGCCGATCAACATCGCGACGGAAATCCTGATCTTTGGGATTTTCGCAATGGCAGCGAATCTGCTGATCGGAACGGCTGGCCTCTATTCTTTCGGGCAGGCCGCGTTCTTTGGTACAGGCGGATACGCGGCCGGGTACCTTCTGGCGCATGGTTGGACGTCGTTGCCGCTCGCCCTGGTCGTTGCCTGCGGGAGCGGAGGACTAATCGCGGCAGCGGTCGGCATTCTAAGTATCCGCAGGCTCGGCATCTACTTCATGATGCTCACCTTCGCGTTCAACCAGCTGGTCTACTACATCGTATATTCCTGGCGCTCGGTAACCGGTGGAGAGGACGGCCTGGCGGGCATTCGTCGTCCCGTCCTTGAACTGCCATTTGTCGGGTCGTTCAGTTTCGACGACAATCGAAGTTTCTACGCGCTTGCATCTGTCCTCTTCCTTGCAACGATGATTGTTCTGGTGCGGATGGTGAACAGCCCGTTTGGTCTTGTACTTGCGGCGAGCCGGCAGAACAGTCGTCGCACGGTCTCCCTCGGGTATCCTGTGCCGAACCTCCAGCTCGCCGCCTTCGTGATCGCGGGGGCAATCTCAGGCGTGGCGGGTGCACTGTTTGCCATGTTGTACCGGATCATGCCCATTGATTCCGTACATTGGACCGGATCAGCGTACGTGGTGTTCATGGTCGTCATTGGCGGGCAGAGGAGCATGCTTGGCCCGGTGATCGGCGCCGCCGTGTTCATATGGTTGCAGGGCTTGTTCAGCTTGGTCTGGACTCGATGGCCGCTGCTCCTCGGGGTATTCGTCATAGTCATCATGGCCTCTCTACCGAATGGGCTGGTCGGCTTCGTCTCCAAACTCTCGAGCTGGACGGTCAAGGGACGTGGACAGCGACAATGCTAGTGCAAAATCAAATCGTATTGGCGGCAGACCGATTGTCGAAGCGCTTCGGCGGAAACACCGTAGTCGATCAGGTGAGCATCGCGTTCGCCAAAGGGCGTCTGCACAGCATTCTTGGGCCAAACGGTGCCGGCAAGACCACGCTATTCAATCTCTTGACCAGGGACCTTATCCCGGATTCAGGTGCAATTCGGCTTGGAGCGACCGACATCACCGACCTGACGCCAGATCGCGTCGCGAGAATGGGGGTCGCCCGCTCCTATCAGATATCAAGCGTCTATCTGGACATGAGTGCGCGAGAGAATGTCTGGGTTGCCGCGTACCGGGCCCGCGGCGGCAATCCCTTTGTGTTCTGGCGGCAAGTGACGCGGTTCGCCGAAACGCGCGAATGGGCCTTTTCCTGTCTGCAGAGGCTTGGGTTGGTCGAGATCGCGGATGTGCCGGTGCGAGAACTTTCATATGGCGATCAACGCCTCCTCGAACTCGCTGTCACCTTGGCTTGCGAGCCCAGGATCATTCTTCTCGACGAGCCAACTGCGGGACTTTCAAGCAAAGAGGCCGAGCGTGTGAAGCGGGTGATCATGGCCCTGAAAGGTGAGTTCAGCATCATCATGATCGAACACAACGTGGGTATCGTCATGGATCTTTCGGACGAGATCACCGTGATGAACCGCGGTGCGGTGGTTGCTCACGGCAGCCCTTTCGAAATTCGCGAGAATAGGGATGTGCAGGAGGCCTACTTTGGTAGTTGAGAAGGCTTTGCTGAAGGTCGATGCCATCGACGCCTACTATGGTCGAAGCCAAGCGTTGTTCGGCGTGAGTTTCGATGTCGGCCGCCGCGAGGTGGTCGCGGTTGTGGGTCGAAACGGTGCCGGAAAGACGACTACGCTGCGAGCGATCATGGGTCTCAACCCGGTCAAAAGCGGTGCCATCTCGTTCGATTCGACGCGAATCGACGGAATGAAGTCGCACCAGATCGCACGATCCGGGATTAGCTATGTGCCTGAAACCCGCGACCCGTTTTCGCTCTTGACGGTCGAGGAGAACATCATGCTCGGGCATCGCCGGGGGTCTCCTTACGACCTGCGCCGCATCGTCGAATGGTTTCCGGACCTCGCTGGCCTGCTGAGGCGTCGCGGCTCGGAACTATCGGGCGGGCAGCAGCAAATGATGGTGATCGGAAGAGGACTTGCACCGGGTCCGCGACTGCTGTTGCTGGACGAGCCATCGCAGGGGCTGGCGCCCGTTGTGGTCAAGAAGGTGGGCGAAACGCTTGCGGCGTTGCGTGGTGAAGACCTGTCGGTCGTCCTTGTTGAGCAGAATATCGGCTTCGCGCTTTCACTCGCTGACCGAGTGGTGGTGATGGAAAACGGCATCGTCGTCGACCGCCTAAGCTCGATCGAAAGCCAGCGTCATCCAGAACGCATCGAGCGATATCTCGGCATTCACTAGCATCAGTGCCCCCACAGTCCGATCGTGCAGTGCCGGCTTTGCCTCGCCTGCACATGGTCGCGTCCATATAATCGAGGATCACAAGCGATGACCAATCTTCAATCCGATATCGGATACGCGAGCGCGATTGAGCTCAAGGAAAGCTATGCGCGCGGAGATACTACGCCAGTAGAAGTCGTAAGAACGGTCCTGGAACGGATCAACGCCATCAATCCACGGATCAACGCCTTCTCGGTAGTTATGTACGAGGAAGCGCTTGCTGCCGCAAAACAATCGGAACAGCGCCTCCGGGAGCGCGAGGCGGGCCCGCTCGAGGGAATTCCGGTCACGATCAAGGATGCCTTCGATGTTGCCGGTCAAGAAACGTCGACCGGTTCATACGCCATCAAGGGGCAGGTCGCGGCGACTGACAACGTCGTTGTGGAACGTCTGCGCAAGGCCGGCGCGGTGATCATCGGCAAGACAACAATGTCCGAGTTTGCCTGGTCCGGCATGAGCCGCAACCCTGTGACGGGGATTACCCACAATCCTTGGCGGCATGGACTTAATGCGGGAGCCTCCTCGGCTGGAGCGGGTGCTGCCGCGGCGACCGGTTTCGGACCGCTGCATCTTGGATCTGATGGGGCTGGCTCCATCCGTATGCCATCACATTTCTGCGGCATCTTTGGGTTGAAGCCGACCTACGGGCGCGTGCCTTGCGTCCCCGTCACGAACAACGACTACGGCACTCATCCTGGACCGATGACGCGAACTGTCGCGGATGCTGCGCTCATGCTCGAGACCATGGCCGGCCCCCACTTTCTCGATCATACGTCGTGTGAGGCGCGGCCCGATGCCTATCTTGCGAAGCTGAAGGGGTCGATGAAGGGTAAGCGTGTGGCCTTCAGCCTCGATCTCGGTCACGCAAGAGTTGACGATGAGATTGCCGATATCGTCCGGAATGCAGCGAGGACTTTTGCTGGCACGCTCCAGGCGGACGTCGAAGAAGTGATCCCCGACTGGGGTGTGCTCGGGCCTGAGCTCGGCCGCTTTTTCTGGAGTGTCTATTGCGGACGTCATGCCAGGCTACTGGCTGATTGGGAAGGCCGTATGAGCCCCGATCTTGTGGCTTGTATTCGCGCGGGAGCCAACTTCTCGGCCGCCGATTACATCAATATGCGAGAGCGGAAGCTGACTTACGTGGCCAGGATCTCATCGTTTCTCGAAAATTGGGATTACCTCATAACGCCGGTTGCATCTGTTGCGGCGTTTCCTGTCGAGCGCGTGAGGCCCGAGGATTGGCCGGAACATGCATGGGACTGGCTTGCATGGTCTGAGTTTCTTTATCCGTTCAATATGTCCAGCCACCCAGCCGCCAGCGTCCCCTGTGGCATGACCGCGGCTGGGCTTCCGGTCGGGTTGCAGATCGTAAGCCGGCGTTTCAACGATCTCGGGGTCTTGCAAGCTGCGGCGTCCTTCCAAGAGGTGCTACCAATGCAGCGACAGCGTCCACCCATTGAACCGGCCGCGTGACACCGCCTCCTTCATGCGAGGACCGAGCAGACTAGGCTAACCAAGCGCCCGGATAGGCTATCCTCTCGAAGCAAATCGCTGCACGTCCACTAAATCGAAACGTCGGGCTGGGCCTTGTTCAGCAGGAATGCCTCGACCTGCTGTGCCGTGCGTTCATAGTGAACACGGAGGTAGGTCACCGCGGCTTCGGCATCGCGGGCAAGCGCGCTTTTGAAGATCAATTCGTGCTCCTCCTCGATTGCTCGAGGGTTGTCCGGTATCGCCCACGACAGACGACGATAGCGATCGGCACGATCATAGAGGCCCTCGCTTATGGACAGGAGTATGGGTGATCCGCAGGCCAGTATAAGCGATCGGTGGAAAACGGTGTGCCGGTGATTCCAGTCTTCATCGACCACCGTCGGTGCTTGGTGAGTCGTTCGGGCGATACGCTTCATCAAGTGGTGCGCCGATACGAGCGCGCCCTCCCAATCCGCGCCTCCCTTCGCAATCGAGAGCCGTAGCGCTTCGCCCTCGATAAGTTGCCGGCTCCGCGCAATGTCCCAGAGCTCTTCAATGGATAGTGGCGCGACCCGATAGCCGCGGTTCTCTTCCACGGTTGTGAAGCCCTCGGCCGTGAGCCGCGTCAGCGCCTCGCGGACCGGGGTGACACTCATCCCGCAGAGGTCTTGGAGCTCTGCAAAGCGTAAGCGTGTGCCGGGCGGCAGTGCCCCACCACGAATAGCATCGCGAATCCGTAGATAGGCACTTTCAGCCAGGGTTTTTGCCGTGCCAGCAACCGCCGTCATCGATGCTCCCGTACAAGATGTGCTGGATTTTACCACAGACTGCATATTTTCGAAAATACTTGACGCGCGATAATTCAGTCCTAAAAGTGCCAGCAACGATATTGGGGGAGAAATGCGGATGGCTGAGCCCATCGAGGCGATCGACGCGCATCATCACATTTGGCGTCTTGCTGACTTGGCTTGGCTGTCCGGGCCGCCAGTGCCGCGTATTTTCGGTCCCTACGAAGCCATTCGCCGAGACTACACGGTCGACGAATTCCGGCGCGATCTGGAAGGCGCCAACGTCGTCAAATCCATTTACGTCCAGACCAACTGGCCCCCCGGCGGCGAATTGACGGAGGCCCAATGGGTCCAGTCAGTGGCTGATGCGGCAGGTTGGCCGCACGCCTGCGTTGCCTACGCTGATCTTGCCGATCCGAACGTCGACGCATTGCTCGACAAGCTTTGCAAGTTGCCCACGGTGCGCGGCGTGCGCCAGCAACTGCACTGGCACGAAAATCCTCAATACCGCTTCGCGTCCCGGCCCAACGTGATGAACGATCCCGCTTGGCGCAAGGGCATGACCGAGCTTGCCAATCGCAATTTGATCTTCGAACTTCAAGTCTTCGCCGGCCAGATGCAGGATGGTGCGGAGCTTGCGCGCGCATTTCCGAAGGTCAACTTCGTGCTCGAACATGCGGGCATGCTGGAAGATCTCTCGCCCGCGGGATGGGAACTCTGGCGTCGCGGCATGAAGTTGCTTGCCGCTCAGCCGAATGTTTTCACCAAACTATCCGGTCTGGGCACCTTTGTGCATGCTTATTCGGCTGAGGTCGTGTCTCCGATCGTCAGGGAGACCGTTTCTATCTTCGGAGCAGGGCGCTGCATGTATGGGAGCAATTTCCCGATTGAAAAGCTCTGGACGAGCTACAAGGCGCTGAACGAGACCTTCCGTCAGTCCATTTCCTATCTCTCGCTGGAGGAGCAGCGCGCGATCCTCCACGACACCGCTGCACAGCTCTATCGAATCTAATCAATCAGTTAATGGGGGAAATCATGCTCGGTCGTTCTTTGCCGAAACTGTCGGTGTTGGTCTGCGCCATGGCCGCGATGGCCGGTCCCGCGCTCGCTGCCGACCAGCCTTTGAAGGTGGGCTGGAATTCCGAACTCTCCGGCGTCTGGACGTTCTTCGGTAACGCCTGCTTGGACGGAGCGCGGCTTGCCGAGACGGAAGTCAATGCAAAAGGCAAGAAGATAGACCTGATCGTCCAGGACAATCAGAGCAATCCGGCGCAGGCTGCCGCCGTAGCAAGATCGCTCGACACCCAGGAGAAGGTCGATCTCCTGTCCGGTCCGACCAATGCAGACGTGTCACTCGCGGTCTACGGATATGCCGAAGATGCCAAACTGCCCGTCTTGATGCCTGTCGCAGCATTCCCGCAACTCACAAAGCCCGGAACCAAGCAGGTCTTTCGCATGGAGCCGGACGCCGTAGGATGGGGCTATGCCGCGGTCAAATTCATCAAGACCATGAAGTCGGATGCCAAGATCGGCGTCATGATGAGCGACTTTGCGGTCAATCGGGCCATCCTCGCCGGCCTGAAGTATCAGGCGGAGAGGGACGGCATTGCCATCGTGGCCGAAATGCTGTTTCCGCAATCAGCCTCGGATGCGACGGTGCAAACCGCGCAAATGAAGGCGAAGAAGCCTGATTTCGTCATCCTGGCTGGCGGCGGCGCGTTCGACGCCACGCTGACGCGACAGATGCTCGACGTTGGTTTCAAGCCGGAGCAACTGTATCATCCTTACGGGTCGACCAAGCAGATCATGACATGGGGAGAGCGCTCGATCGGCTCGTACTTTGGGACGTTTTTTGACCATAACCTTCCCAATTTGACCGAGCAGGGCAAAGCCTTCGTCGAAAACTTCCGCAAGGTGAAGAACTATCCGCCGGGATACACCGAGAACTACTGCTACTCGACGGTCTATCTGCTCAACGAACTCGTGGACAAGGGGGCAAAGGGCAGGGATGGAATTCGCGCGGCCTTGCGCGAGGTCAATACGAAGGAGGTGACGACCGGCGTGCCCATCCGCTTCGATCAAAACGGGGCACGTATCGAGTACATGTACCTCATGCAGTTGAAGAGCCTGAGCAAGGACGACTTCAAAACGGAGAAGGTCAACTACATGGAATGGTCGCCGGAAGTCCTGCCCGTCTACGATCTGGTGCGTTGACCAGGAACGGCGGTTCGGGGCGACAATTCGAGTTGGGGTTACGTTTCAATGCTCGAAGAGAATCTGCTCGTAGTGTTTTCCGTGATCACGTCGGGGCTGCTGGTCGGCACCATATTCTCCGTGGTTGCCGCCGGCCTGTCGCTGATTCACGGTACCATTCTTCTCCCTCAAGCGGCCAACGGGCAGGTCTTTCTAGGCGCCGGCCTGCTGTTTTGGCTTTTTGGTACGGAGTGGGAATGGCCGCTCTGGCTGGCCGTGCCGACGACCTTTCTGATCATCGGTTTCCTCGCATTTGCGTGCGAAGCAACGATCCTGAAGCGATTCTATCCGCTTGAGGACCGCAACATCAGCTATCTGATCATTACCCTCGGTATCGCACAAATCCTGAGCGGGATTTATACGGGCACGTTCGGCAGGATCAGCGACACATTTCAGGTCACCGCGCCCGTCAATGGATTCGCGATTATCGAACCGGTGCCGATTGCGTATACCCGGCTGATCGCGTTTGTCCTGGCTGGATCGGTTTTGGGCGGATTGGTCGCTTTTCTCAGGCTGCACCGGATCGGCCGAGCGCTGCGCGCCGTGTTCCAGAACCGCGAGGCAGCACGCCTTCGCGGTATAGATACCTTGAAGATCTATCGGTTCGCTTTTCTGCTGGGTACCGCAATCACGACGGCAGGTGGAATTCTGTTCGCGCTGGCGTTTGCGCTCGACCTGACCGTCGGCTGGACCATCTCACTCATCACTTTCTCAATCATGATCGTCGGTGGGCCGGGGAGCGTCGTCGGCGCGCTGGTGGTTGGCCTGGTATTCGGGTTCACGCAGGCAATTGTCAGCGTCTTTGCCGACCCGACGGTCGCTACCTTTGCTTACCTCCTGGCAATGCTTGCGATGCTGTTCATTCGCCCGAGCGGGTTGTTCGCCAAATGAGAATACTTGTGATTGCAATGGTGATCGCGACGCCATTGGTTGCGATTTTCGGCCTGCGGAATGACTTTCTGGTGTTCATCGCGGGCATCGCGCTGATCCATATGTTGTGGGCGAGCGGCCTCAATCTGCTGTACGGCTTCACAGGTCTGATCCCGCTGACCTACGCCGGCATCGCCGGAATCAGCGCGTATACGACGGTTCATCTGGTCATGCGGTTGGGACTGTCGTTCTGGCTTGCGTTGCCGATCGGCAGTGCTGCGGCAGCTCTGGTCGGATTGCTTCTCAGTCTTCCGGCCATTCGCCTTCGTGGCTTTTACTTTGCGTTGTCCGGCATGGTGATCCAATCGGCGTTTACGATCGCTTTCGTTTATTTTCCGGCATATACAAATGGCGATACCGGGATCGCATCGGTGCCGCGTCCCACCGGTTTCGATGGAGGTGCGATTCCGTCTCCTTACATGGAGTGCGTGCTTGCGCTGTTCGTGATCGCAGCAGTCGCCGGCATCGGCTTGACCATGCGCTCCCGATTTGGTCGGACGTTGATCACCATCCGGGAGGATGAGGACCTTGCGCGTGCGCTTGGGATCAATGTCACGCTGAACCGTACAGCGGCTTTCATCATCTCGTCGTTCATCGCGGGCCTGGGCGGCGGCTTGTATGCGCACTACATCGGCTTCGCCTCACCACGCGCCTTCGATGTGCTAATCAGCTTGAATCTGTGGCTCATGGTTGCGATGGGAGGACGCGGAACGCTGGTCGGGCCGCTGCTCGGAGCGCTCCTGCTCGCACCGCTTCCCTACCTGCTTGTGCAGTACACATGGGTCAAGGACGTCATCTATGGGGTTGCCATCGTTCTCGTAACCTTGTTCTTGCCGCAAGGCATCTATGGCTTTGTATTGAAGCGGAAGGCGCGGACATGAATGATCTTCTGCTCGAGGCGACCGACATTTCGAAAGCGTTCGGCGGGCTGAAGGCGCTTTCAAACGTGAATGTGTCCCAGCGCAGGGGCGAGTTGCTGGGCATGATCGGTCCGAATGGCAGCGGCAAATCGACATTCGTCAATGTGATCAGCGGAACGCTGAAGCCGGATAGCGGCGAGATCCTGCTCGATGGCGCTAACATAGCCCGGCGTCCGCAGCACGTCGTCGCACGCGCCGGCATCGCCCGGACCTTTCAGGCCGTAAAGATCTTCGACAAGTTAACCGTTCTCGAAAACGTGCTTGCCGGTGCGCTCGGGCACAGTTCGATGGGCACCAAGGAAGTCGATGAGGCAAGAGAGGCATTGGCCCGCGTCGGGCTGACAGCCGACCTCGAACAGCGGGCGGGTGCGCTTGGTCTATATGATCGACGTCGGCTGGAGTTTGCTTCCCGCCTGATCTCGCGACCCAAGCTTCTGATGCTTGATGAGCCGGTCGGAGGGCTCAATCCGGAAGAGATCCGCGCGATGATCGGCCTGATTCAGTCCCTTCGAGAGGAGTGCGGGATATTCATTATCGAGCACACCATGAAGGTCATTACCTCGCTCGCCGATCGGGTGGTCGTTCTGGTCAACGGCAAAAAGCTGGTCGACGATAGTCCGCAGACCGTGCTGCGCCACCGGGAGGTAATCGATATCTATTTGGGGACGGGCGATGCTTGAACTCCAGAAACTTGTGATCAGATACGGAGATTTCCTTGCGGTCGACGGCGTCGACATGACGGTCAAGCAGGGCGAGATCGTTGGAATCATCGGACCTAATGGCGCCGGTAAGACATCGTTGCTGAATGCCGCTGCCGGACTCGTGCGGCCGTTCTCAGGCTCGGTCCGCTTCGGTGCTGACCTGCTGGAAGATGCAACGCCCGACGTACGGCTGGCCCATGGTCTGGTGCTCGTTCCGGAGGTGCGCGGCGTCTTCCCGATGATGTCCGTGCATGAGAACCTTCTCGTCGGCGCGTATCTCTGTCGAAGCACACAGGAAGTGGCGCGGCGCATCGAGCGCGTGCACCGGCTCTTTCCCATCCTCAAGGACCGGAGGGCCCAAATGGTCGGAACCATGTCCGGAGGACAGCAGCAAATGGTCGCCATTGCTTCCGGCCTGATGGCGTCACCAAAGCTGTTGATGCTGGACGAGCCTTCGATCGGTCTTGCTCCGGTTATCATCAAGGAAATCGGCCGAACCCTTGGTCGTCTGCGCGACGAGGGATTGACCATCCTGTTGTCCGAACAGAATGCCAAGCTCGCGACCGCTATTGCGGACCGAATTTACGTCGTGCAAGCTGGCCGCATCCAAATGGCGAGGACCACAGAGAGCCTCCTCGACGATCCCAAATTTGTCGAATCGTTCCTTAGCCTTTCGTAATCAGCGCTCTCGAGCCAGGGAGACAGGACATGCCGCGCTTCAAGGATTTTATGCCCAGCGGGGTCATTCCCGCGACGCTTGCGGCTTTCAATGATGATCTGTCCATCAACGAGAAGGAAACACGACGGCATCTGGCGCAATGTGCGTTCACGTCGGGTGTCACAGCGGTCACGGTCAATGGCCACGCGTCCGAGGTCCATGCCTGTTCGTTCGAGGAGCAGGAGCGGATCTTGACATTCTCGCTTGAGGAGGTTGGTGACAAGGTACCGCTCATCAGCGGTGTCTATGCCGACGGATCGCAGGAGGCGGCAAGGATCGCCAAAATGGCGGACCGCGCTGGAGCCTCGGCGCTCCTGGTGTTCCCAAGCCAGGTATTCTCTCTCGGAGGCCAGCTCCGCCCCGACATGGCGCTCGCTCATTTCAAGCGCATTGCGGACGCAACGGATCTGCCGCTGATCCTGTTCCAGTATCCGGCATCCAGCCTGGTCAACTATCCCTTCGACACCTTGCTCAGCCTTTTTGATGCCATTCCGAGCATCAAGGCGATGAAGGATTGGTGCAATGATCCAATGCTGCACGAGCGCCACATCCGGACCTTCCAGAATCTTCCAAAGCCGGTAAACGTCCTCACGACACATAGCTCCTGGCTGATGTCATCGCTTGCGATGGGGGCAAAAGGCTTGCTCTCGGGAGCCGGAAGTGTGATCGCGGATTTGCAGGCGGCCCTGTTTGATGCGATCAGCTCTGATGATCTGGCCACTGCAAAGGCGATCAATGATCGCATGGTTCCATTGCAGCAGGTGTTATACGCGCCACCGTTCCTGGATATGCACAACCGCATGAAAGAGATGCTCGTGATGTTGGGGCGTCTCGACGAGGCTGTCGTGCGTCCTCCACTCGTCAAATTGTCGGACCAGGAGCTGGCGCGGTTGCGGCAGGCGGTTGCCGAGGCAGGGCTCCGGAAGGAAGGCGCTTTCCGTCAAGCGGCCGAATAGACGAAGTGCGCAAGCTTGCCGACAGTGGATTTGATAACTCCGCTGTACGGCTCGTTTCAGCGGTGTGCCAATCGCACCTCATGTGGCCGCCGCGAAGGGGGAGCGTCGGTGTGACGAGGGCCATGGATAATCCACGGCCCTCTGCTGCAAAGCGTTAGCTCATCGTCGGCATCACGAACTCGGCGCCAGTGCGGATACCGATCGGCCAACGGGTCGTGATGTCTTGAGCTTGGTATAGAACCGGACGCCCTCGGGGCCGTGCATGTGGTGATCGCCGAACAGAGATACCTTCCAGCCACCGAAGGAGTGGAACGCCATTGGAACGGGGATCGGAACGTTGATGCCAACCATGCCCACTTGGGAGTGCTGGCAAGGCCAATTCGCGAGCAGGTCAGTACGGTACGCGGCGTACAACCGGCTTTCGATGCTGACCCGCCGAGCTCGCTCTGCTTGCGCGCATGGCAATGCCGACAAGTGGGCGGAGTTCGTATCGTGTTTTCCGCTTTAGCACTTGCTACCACTTGCCAATCGTCGCGCGAGAAAAGCCGTCATGGAGAGTGACTGAGCCTGGCCATTTCTGAGAGGACCACGTTCGTGCCAATACCCCTCCGCCGTTTCCGGAGAGGAACAAGAGAATACGCCGACCTACGTTTGATCGGCTGGCGGTGTGTCTCTTGACCTGAGCTTTTCACCTATTGAGAGTGATCTTCCCAGCGCTTGCGCGACGTCTCGCAGAGCTGTCAATCGGTCGGGGAGTTGTTCATTCATGATCCGCTGCAGCGGGCCCGTCATTCCGAGCGCATAAAACACGCGTCGATCGGACAGGAATATAGGCACCGCAATCGCGGCCAGGCCTTCGTCGATCTCTCCGATGCAAGTCGCATAGCCCCTAGCTCTGACCGCTGCGAGCTCCTGTTCGACCCAAGTGCGGTCGTTCCGGGTGTTAGCCGTGAGAATCGGAAGGTCAGCCGACATCGCTTCGGCCAATACGGCTTCACTTTGATATGCGATGATCGCCTTGGCTGTCGCGGCCGCATGCACTGGCATCTCGATCCCCGGCTGCACATAGCTGCGCCAGCGCACGTCAGGTGACATGGAAATCGCAACGACGACGCGTGCGCCGATCAAGCGGGTCAGATAGCAGGCTTCTGACGTCGCGTCGGTCAGCTGCTGCAAATGTCCGCGGGCGAGCGCGCTGATCCATCCATCATCAGCGGTTGCGTGCAAAAGACGCAGCAGACGGTCGCCAAGCTGATAAGCACGGCCACCGATATTGTCTTTCGCAAGCCCAGCGCGCACCAAGCCCTTGAGCAGCCGGTGTGCAGACGTCTTCGGAAGATCGAGCAACGAGGACACGTCTGCCAGGGTGAGTGCACCAGGAAACGTGGCCACGAGCTCCAGCACTTGCATGTAGCGGTCGAGCGGGCCCGCCGCTTCATCTGACGTTGCCATTCAGGATGTCCTCGAGGCGGAAACTTTGTGCATGCGTGCCTAACCCAGCGGCTTGACTCGGCCGACGTGAGCAGATTAGCCTTACGCAATATCGGAATATTGTTCCGGAAATCGGAACGAAAGTCAATAGTAAATTGCAGGGGAGGCCCGGCGGGGCATCAGCGACCCCAGGGGCTCAGAAGGGACAAACATGAGGATGACGAGGCAGGAGTTCTTGAAAGCGTTGCTCGCGGCGGCGGCGATGCCGTGGGCGGCGGCAGCCCGCGCGCAACAGGGGAGCCCGATCGTCGTCGGCGCGACAGTGCCGATGACCGGACCGCTGTCGCTTACCGGCAAGCAGTATCACAACTCGCTGATGATGGCCGAAGAGGATATCAACAAGGCGGGCGGCATCAACGGACGCAACCTCAAGATCGTGTTTGAGGATACGCAGGCGTCCAACAGCACGGCGGTGAATGCCTTCGTCAAGCTGGCACAGGAAACCAAGCCTGCGCTGTTCTTCCTGTCGAGCTATTCGACACAGAATCTGGCAGTGGCGCCTGAGCTGAAGAAGGTCCAGGTGCCGGCGTTCTACGCGGGCGGGGCAGATGCGGTGGCCGAAAGCGGCAATGAGTGGATGTTCCGCGTGCGACCGGCCGACAGCGTGTCCGCCGAAGGCATGGTGCAGTGCGCGCTCAATGTGCTGAAGGCGAAGAAGCCCGGCATTCTCTACATCCAGAACGACTTCGGACAAGGCGGCGCCCAAACGGCGGCCAAGCGTTTCGAAGCCGCCGGTGTGACCGTCGCTGGCATGGAAGCTTATGGACAGAACGATAAGGATTTTTCGGCGCAGTTGCTCGGTCTGCGCGGCAAGGGCGTCGATGTCATCCTGATCTTCAACTATCCGCAGGACGGCGCGCTGGTTTTGCGGCAGGCGAAGTTGCTCGGCCTCAAGATGCCGCTCGTCACGTCGTCGGCGGCATTGGTGCCGGCGGCGCTGCAACTTCTGTCGCCGGCCGATCTCGACGGTGTGTGGGGGGTGGTCGACACCTTCATTGACCCGGCGGTAGGCGGGCGCATGCAGGATTTTGTCGAACGCTACAAGACGAAATTCGGCACCGATCCGGATCCCTACGGGCTTGCCTACTACGATGGCGCGATGCTCGCGGCCGAGGGCCTGCGCAAGGCGGGGACCGATCCCAAAGCGCTGCGGGACTGGCTGGCCGCCGTGAAAGACTGGCGGGGCATCGGCCACGTCTACTCCTACGACGCCAAGGGCAATGGCGTATTCGATCTGGCGGTCGTGAAATCCAAGACGGGGACCAAATCGCTGGAGCTGGTTCAGAGCATCAAGCTGAACTGACGCTCGAAGTGCCGATGCGCGGGTGCGCCCGTGCTGCGGATCACTGCAAATCATGCCGCGGGCGGGCTGAACCTCCGCCCGCAACCGTCGGCGATCATCGAAGCCGCCCTGCAACACACGACTAGGACGACATGACGGATTTCATCCAGCTGTTCATCAACGGACTTGCGATCGGTGGCGTCTATGCGCTCGCCGCAATCGGGTTCGTCATTGTCTATTCCGCCACCGGCGTCGTGAACTTCGCTGCCGGACAGTTCGTGATGTTCGGCACTTTCGCCGGCGTGGCCATGCTGCTCAATGCCGAGCTACCCTGGCCAGTGGGCTACGGCGCGGCCCTACTGGCGATGGCGCTGTTCGGGGCGCTGTTTTTTGCGGTGCTTTATCTGCCGCTGCGCAAGAGCCCGGTGGTGACCATCATCATCGGCACAGTCGCGATCGGCATCACGATGCAGAACGCGGCGCTGCTGGCGTTCGGGTCCTGGCCGTTTCGGTTGCCGTCACCGGTGGAGGGGGTGAATCTCACGATCGCAGGCGCCACGATATCTGCCCATGCCATCGCGGTCGTGGTTGTCACTGCCGTCATGGTTGCTCTGCTCTGGCTCCTATTCTTTCGTACCTCGCTTGGGATCGGCATGCGCGCAGTGGCGCAGGACATCCAGGCGGCGCGGTTGATGGGCCTCAAGGTCAACCGTCTGCTGGCGCTGTCGTGGGTCCTTGCTGCGCTGCTCGCGGGCATCGCGGGCTTGATGCTTGGTCCGATGTGGTTTGCCGACACCAGCATGGGCGATCCAATTGCGCTCAAGGCGTTCGCGGCCACCATCATCGGCGGCTTCGGCAGTCTGCCGGGCGCGATTGTCGGCGGCCTGTTCGTGGGGCTCAGCGAGGTGCTCGGCGCATCCTACGTCTCCTCGGCCTACAAGGATTTGATTTCCTTCGGGATCATGATCTTGTTCCTGCTGGTGCGGCCGCAGGGTGTGTTCGGTGAACGCGTCCAGGATCGGGGCTGATCGATGTCGATGCGCTTTCCGCTCCTGCTTGGCATTGTGATCCTGATCGCGGGTCTCGGCCTGTCGATGCTGCTGACCGACTATCATCTTCGGCTGCTCAATCTCGCGGTGATCTCTGCGATCGCCGTCATCGGTCTTAACTTTGCCTTCGGTTATGCCGGGCTGATCTCGCTTGGCCATGCGGCCTTCGTCGGCACCGGCGCCTACGGCATGGCACTGCTGACCACGCTGCTGGGATGGTCGCCATGGCTGGCGCTGCCCGTCGCAGTGGCCGGCACGGCGATCTTCGCCGTGCTGATCGGCCTTCCGCTCCTGCGGCTGAAGGGCCATTATCTCGCGCTGGCGACGCTGGGTCTCAACGTCTCATTCTCCATTGTCGCCGCCAACTGGATTGAGCTGACCGGCGGCACCAACGGCATCTCGCGCATCCCCGAGCTGCAGGTCGCAGGCCATGCTTTGGCTGACGAGCGCAGTTACCTGTGGTTCGCGCTCGCGGTGCTGGCGGTCTCCGCTGCCATCGCCGGGCTCATTCATGCCTCGCGCCACGGGCGGGCGATGATCGCGGTGCGCGACGACGAGACGGCGGCGTCCATGACAGGTATCGACGTCACGCGGGTGAAGATCGCGGCGTTTGTGCTGTCGTCGATCTATGCCGCCGTCGCCGGGGGCCTGTTCGCCTGCCATATGCGCTTCATCTCGCCGGAGGACTTCAGTTATGCGCACTCCATCACTTACCTTGCGATGCTGATCGTCGGCGGCGAAGGCTCGATCGTGGGGGCCATCCTGGGGGCGCTGCTCCTGACCTTCCTGCCCGAATGGCTGCGCTTTCTCGGCTCAGCCTATCTGGCGTTCTTTGGTCTTTTTGTTCTTGCCATTCTCGTCTTCCTGCCTTCGGGCCTTGTCGGCTTCCGCTGGCCAGGCAGCCTCCGGCGGGACGGGCGCTCGAAAGAGCCGGCGATGGTCGCTGCATCGAAGGAGGTGCGCCCATGAGCTTGCTGCACGCCACCGGAATCGCCAAGCGTTATGGAGGGCTCACCGCGCTCTCGGATGTCGAGCTTTCGGTCGGAGAGGATGAATTCATCGCGGTCATCGGCCCCAACGGTGCCGGCAAATCGACTCTGCTCAATGTCCTGACCGGGCTGGTCCTGCCTGACAAGGGCAGGGTGTTGCTCGAAGGACGCGACATGACGCGGGCGGCGGCTCACAAGCGAGTCCGCGCTGGCTTGGGGCGAACTTTCCAGCACGGGCGGCCGTTCGCGAGGTTGAGCGTGCTGGAGAACGTCATGGCCGGCGCGGCCATCCAAAGCCGTCGCAGCGAGGCGGAGCTGCGCAAGCAGGCGATGACGGTGCTCGACCAGATGGGTCTTGCGGTGGACGCGCAGGCGGCGATCGGATCGCTGTCCTATGGGCGCCGGCGCATGGTCGAAATGTGTCGAGCACTCGCCTGCGAACCGCGCGTGCTGTTGCTTGACGAACCTGCCGCCGGCCTCAACTCTGCCGAGGTTGATCAACTGGCCGACCGGCTCTCGGACCTGCGGGCGAAACATCGGCTCGCCATCGTGTTGATCGAGCACAACATGGGCATGGTGATGCGACTGGCGCAGCGCATCGTCGTGCTCAATTTCGGCTGCAAGATCGCCGAGGGCACGCCATCCGAGATCCAGCGCGATCCCGCAGTGCTGTCGGCTTATCTCGGCGAAGGTCATCGTCATGCTGGCGTGTAAGGATCTGACCGTCGCGTATGGCGACATCGTCGCGCTGCAGGGCGTGACGCTGGAGGTGGGGCGGGGCGAGACGGTCGCCCTGATCGGCGCCAACGGCGCCGGCAAGACCACGCTGCTGCACGCGATCTCGGGCCTGAACCCGGTTCAGTCCGGCGACATCATGTTCGAAGGCACATCGGTTGCGCGGCTCGCCAGCGATCGTCGCGTCGCGCTTGGAATCGCCCAGGCGCCGGAAGGCCGACGGATTTTTCCTGGCCTGACGGTGGAGGAGAACCTGGCACTCGCCACGGTAAACTGGCGACGCTGGCGTCAGCCGATCTCCGGCGATCTCGCACGGGTGTTCGATTTGTTTCCGCGCCTGAAGGAGCGGCGTCGGCAGCTCGGCTGGTCGCTGTCTGGAGGTGAGCAGCAGATGCTGGCGATCGGACGGGCACTGATGGCGCGCCCGCGCTTGCTTCTGCTCGACGAGCCGTCACTTGGCCTCGCACCGCGCCTGGCCGAAGAAGTCTACGAGCGGGTGAGGCAGATCGCTGACAGCGGGCTCACAATCCTGGTGGTGGAGCAAAATACGGTCCTGGCGTTGTCGGTGGCGGACCGGGCCTACGTCCTGGAGACGGGCCGCATCGTCCTTCATGGCGCCGCTGACGATCTCAAACAGAACACGCGCGTCCGCGAAGCCTATCTCGGACGCTGACCTCTCGGAAAAGGAGACAAGACAATGTATCCTGACATGACTTCGCGGTCGAAAGCGCTCTACGAGCGCGCGCTGACGAGCCTGCCGGGCGGCAACACCCGCACAACGGTGTTCATGAAGCCTTATCCGGTCTACGCCGCGAAAGGGGCGGGGTGCCGGGTCTGGGACGTGGACGGCAATGAACTGATCGACTGTATCAACAACTTCACCTCTCTGATTCACGGTCATGCCCATCCGGTGCTGATCGAGGCCGCCACGCGGCAGCTCGCGCTCGGCTCCGCATTCGGCATGCCGACCGAGTCCGAGATTGATCTTGCCGAGCTACTCGCCGCACGCCTGCCGTCGGTGGACCAGGTGCGGTTCGCCAACTCCGGCACGGAAGCCGTGATGATGGCGCTGAAGGCAGCGCGTGCGTTTACCGGGCGACCGAAGATCGCCAAGTGTGAGGGCGCGTATCATGGTTCCTACGACTATGCCGAAGTCAGCCTCGATCCGGCGCCGGCAGACTGGAACGGCAACGCGCCAGTCTCCGTTGCCTATGCCAAAGGCACTCCGGACAACGTGCTGGCCGATGTCGTGACGATCCCCTTCAACGATATTGACGGGGCCGTCAGCCTGATCCGCGAGCACGGCCGCGATCTCGCCTGCGTGCTGGTCGATCCGATGCCGAACCGCGCCGGGCTCGTACCTGCCGACAGGGCCTATCTGGAGGCGCTGCGCCAAGCGACGCGTGAAGTCGACGCGCTGCTGGTATTCGATGAGGTGATTTCCTTCCGCCTCGGCTACCACGGCGCCCAGGGACTGTGGGGCATCGATCCTGACCTGACCACGCTCGGCAAGATCATCGGCGGCGGGTTTCCGGTCGGCGCGATCGCCGGCAAGAGGGATGTCATGGCGGTATTCGATCCGAGCAAGGGTAAACCCGCGCTGCCTCATGGCGGTACGTTCTCGGCCAATCCGGTTACCATGCGCGCCGGCCTCGCGGCCATGGAGCTACTGGACGAGAACGCATTCGTGCGTCTGGATGCGATCGGCGAGGCCGTGCGAAAGGGCATCAACGATGCATTCCGTCGCCATGGCTTACCGGGCACCGCGGTCGGTCTTGGGTCGCTGCTGAAAATCCACTTCTCCGAACGGCCAATCCGCGACTACCGGTCGGCCTACATGACCGAAGGCGAGGCCAAACGGCAGACCCTGTTCAATCTGGAGTTTCTCAATCGCGGCATTCTCGCCGCCGGCTATGGCCTGATGGCGCTGTCGCTGCCGATGACGGACGCTGATATCGAGATCATCATCGGTGCGGCATCGGACGCACTGGCGCAGGTTGCTGCAAAAGCCTGACGCGTCCTTGTGTCGTTGAGGTTGGTAAAGGCGCCGCGTGGGAGCCAATCGGGCCATCACGCCGCAAAGCAATATTGTCTGAGATAGGTGCGAGAATGCCCCACAAGGTCGATCCCATCACTCGGTCCGTCGTTCAGCATCGGCTGAGCTCGATCGTGGCCGAAATGGGCGAAGCAATGCTTCGCACATCCTATTCACAGATACTCAACTCGAGCCGTGACTTTTCGCTCGCGATCTGTGACGCCCAGTCCCGGCTGATCGCCCAGGCCGACCACATCCCGGTCCATGTCGGCGCGCTGCCCTGGGCGACGCGTGCGGTGGAGGAGCGCTTCGAGAAGGTCGCGCCCGGCGACGTCATCCTGATGAATGACCCCTATCACGGCGGCAGCCATCTGCCTGATCTGACCGCGTTCGTGCCGGTGTTCGACGGCGATCGGCGGCTGTTCTGGAGCATCGTGCGTGCGCACCAGAGCGATATCGGCGGCGCGACGCATGGTGCCTACAATCCGGATGCCACTGAAATCTGGCAGGAAGGGTTGCGCGTTCCGCCCATCAAGCTCTATGAGGCCGGCCGGCTGCGCGACGATATCCTCGACATGCTGGCGCTGAACGTGCGCAATGCCTACGACTTCCGGGGTGACCTTGCGGCCATGATCGGCGCTGCGCACATGGGCGAGCGGCGGATGGGGAGGCTGTTTGCCGAATTCGGCGCGCCCGTCGTCGAAGCTGCGATCGAATCGATTCTCGATGCCGCCGAGCAGCAGACGCGTGCGGTGGTCTCGACCTGGAAGGACGGCGTGTTCTATGGGGAAGCCTTCCTCGACGATGACGGTCATGGTCGCAGTGATATCCGCATTGCTGCCAAGGTCACCAAGTCGGGCAGCAAGATCGAGGTCGATCTGTCGGACTCCGACCCGCAGAGCACGAGCTTCGTCAATTCGTCGCACGCCAACATGCATGCGGCGGTGGTGATGGCGTTTGCGTATCTGATCGATGCTGAAATTCCCAAGAACGCTGGCGCATTGCGGCCGCTCACGGTGGTTGCCAAGCAGGGCACGATCGTTTGGGCCGATCCGGGCCGGCCGGTGACGCTGTGCACCAGCCATCCGTCCAACGAGATCGTGGAGGCGGTGATCAAGGCGCTCTCGGCATCGTGTCCGGACCGAGCCATGGGGGGCTGGAGCCGGCGATTCCGTATCGCGGTGCAGGGCGAGGATCCTCGCAGCGGGCGCAGCTTCATCTGGCATATGTTTCAGGCGCGCCCGGGCGGTGGCGCTTCGTCGCGCGGTGACGGCTGGTCCTCGATCGGCGAATGGCACACGGTCGGCGGACTCAAGTTCGGCAGCATCGAGGTCGCGGAGGCGCGTTTCCCGTTGCACTTTCGTCATCATGAGTATCGGCCCGACTCCGGCGGTGACGGTCAGTTCCGCGGCGGCCTCGGGGTTGCGCTTGACCTCGTCTTCGAAGTCGAGAAGCCGGCGCTCGGCAACACGGCGGGCGACGGAACCCGGCACGGCGCGTGCGGCATGCTGGGTGGGAAGGACGGTGCGCCGCATCACTACCGTCTGCTGTCCGCCGGACGGCCGCCGCGTGTGTTGCGAACCAAAGAGGTCGGCATCGAGATTCATCCGGGAGATTGCCTAGAAGTGCGCTCTGCCGGCGGCGGAGGATGGGGGCTGCCGGAGCGACGCACGGAGCAGGCGCGCCGACGCGATGAGGTGTGCGGCTTCGTGACTTCAAGCTCAACGACAGAAGTGGTTCAGTAACGATGTTGACGATCGGCATTGACGTTGGCGGTACCTTCACCGATCTGGTCGCCATCGACGCGACCGGGCGCACCGTATTCGCGAAATCGCCTTCCACGCCGCAGGATCAGTCGATCGGCGTGATGAGTGGGCTCGACGAACTCGCGCGCCGCCTCGACCTGTCGCGCGCCGAGATGCTGGCGATGACACAGCGACTGGTGCACGGCACCACGGTTGCGACGAACGCGCTGCTTGAACGCAAGGGCGCGAAGGTTGCACTCGTGACCACGGAAGGCCACCGCGACGTGATCGAGATGCGCGAGGGATTGAAAGGCAACCGCTACGACCTGCGGACGCCGCCGCCGGAGCCGCTGGTGCCGCGCGAACTGCGCTTCGGCGTGCGCGAGCGACTGCGGCCCAACGGTGAGGTGCTGGCTCCACTCGACGAAGCTTCGCTCGGCGAGGCTATCGCGGCGATCCGTGCCTCCGGCGCCACGTCGGTCGCGGTCTGCTTCCTGCATTCCTACCGCAACCCCGCCCATGAGATCGCGGCAGCCGAGCGGCTTGCGCGTGAGCTGCCTGGTGTCAGCGTGTCGCGCTCGAGCGACGTGCTACCGCAGATCAAGGAGTACGAGCGCGTCTCCACCACGATCGTGAATGCCTATGTGGGCCCCGCCGTGCGACATTATCTGACCGGGCTCGAGCGCCGCCTCGCCGAAGCGGGCTTCAAGGGCAGCCTGTTCATCATCCTCTCCCATGGCGGCATGGCTCCGGTGGAGGAAGCCGGGCGCCTCGCGGCGGCGACTGTGCTGTCCGGTCCGGCGGGCGGCATCTCCGGTTGCCGGCGGTGTGCGGAACTGCTCGGCCTGCCGGATCTTGTGCCCTTCGATATGGGCGGTACCAGCACCGATATTTCCCTGATTACGGACGGGCGCGCCACGCTCTCGGCGGATGGAGGACTGGCGGATCAGCGCATTGCGCTGCGCAGCCTTGATATCGCCAGCATCGCGGCGGGCGGAGGGTCGATCGCCAGTGTTGATGCTGGCGGTATCTTTCGCGTCGGTCCCGAAAGCGCCGGCTCAATGCCAGGGCCAGCCAGCTATGGCAACGGCGGCACCGAGCCGACCGTAACGGACGCAAACATCGTCTTAGGCTATCTCGATGCGGCAGCTTTCATGGGCGGACGGCGTCCCCTGGACCGGGTTGCGGCGGAGACGGCGGTCGATCGCCTGGCAGCTTCGCTCGGAGTGACGCGCATCGAGGCGGCTGCCGGCATCTATCGACTGGTCAATCTGAAAATGGCCGATGGCATCCGATTGATGACCTTGCGTCGTGGTGTCGATCCGCGGAGATTCGCACTCCTCAGCTTCGGCGGAGCCGCGGGACTGCACGCTGCCGAAGTGGCGCGCGAGCTCGACATCAAGCGGATCATCGTGCCGACGGAAGCCTCAGTGCTGTCAGCCTGGGGGATGCTGACCAGTGACCTGCGTTACGAGGTGAGCCGTACCCATTTCGAGGCAGGCACCCGTACGACCGCCTCGGACATTCGCAAGATTTTTGCGCATATCGAGGGGCAGGCCGCCGAGCGGTTGCGCGGCTGGTTTGACGGGCCGATCGCAACGGAACGCTCCGCCGAAATGCGCTATGGCGAGCAGGTGTTCGAGGTCGACGTACCGCTCAGTGACGTCAACCTCACTGCGCCGTCGCTGGTTGCCGACATTGAAGAGCGGTTTCATCGTCGTCACGAGGAGCTCTATACCTACGCTTCCCGCGATCAGGAAGTTGTGTTCGTCAATGCGCGAGCCGCAGCCGTTGGTGCAGTTCCCAGAACTGCGCAAGCCAACGCGCCGACGCCGGCGACCGAGCCAAGTGCGCGACCCGCCGCCAAACGGCAGGCCTTCTTTGGCAATTGGCGCGAGGTGCCAGTCTACGCTTTGGAAAGACTGCGCCCGGGGCATGTGCTGGAAGGCCCCGCGATCATCGAGGCCGAGACGACAACGGTCGTCATCAACAGCGGCGATCGCGCGGCGGTCAATGCGCTGGGATGGCTCGATATCGAGCTTGGGGTCGCGGGAGAGGTTTAGGGCCGAAGCTTGTTGCCACATGGGGTGCTCGGGGAAGCTTCTATCGAGCGTGGCCGCAAATTTCAGCTTGAAATGGGGGGTAAGAATCCGCTTGTTGTGCTCGACGACGCAGATCTCACCGTCGCCGTGGAGGCTGCTGTGAATTCTGCCTTCTTCTCGACCGGCCAACGCTGCACGGCCTCTTCCCGCCTCATCGTGACGAAGAGCGTCCACGACAAATTCGTGGCCGCGCTCCGTGAACGTCTCAAAAACATCGTCGTGGACGACACGCCGTTTGGCCTTTCCTCTGGCATAGCCACGACGAGTCTCAAGCATGCCACACATTTCAAGCGCAATGCGGAAGCTGACATGGTGATGGTGAACCTACCTACTGCGGGCGTCGATTTCCATGTACCGTTCGGTGGCCGCAAGAGCTCCTCTTACGGAGCGAGAGAGCAGGGCAAATATGTCGCCGAACTCTTCACCACGGTGAAGACGGCATATACGTTGCCCTGATAGACATGAAAGTGGAGGCGGAGCACCCCAGCGGAGCATAAGGATGAGGCGATGAACGAGATAATTGGTTACCCCGACCCCGGCCTCGACCTGTCGGACGGCTTCAAGCCGCACACCTCGCACTGGGGCGTGTTCTCGGCGCGTCACAGCGAGGCTGGACTCGAAGTCAGGCCTTATGCGGGGGATCCTGATCCGAACGGCATCATCGGCAACTTCCCCGGCGCGTTGCGCCACCAGGCTCGCATCGCCCAGCCCGCGATCCGCCGCGGCTGGCTTGAGCGTGGTCCCGGCCCCGATGATCGCCGCGGCCGCGACGAATTCGTGTCCGTCAGCTGGGAGAAGGCGCTCGACCTCCTTGCCGGTGAGCTATCGCGCATCCGCGACACACGCGGCCCCGGTGCGGTCTTCGGCGGTTCCTATGGCTGGTCGAGCGCCGGCCGCTTTCATCACGCACAGAGCCAAGTTCACCGCTTCCTCAACATCGCAATGGGCGGCTATGTGCGTTCGGTAAACACCTATTCCTCGGGTGCGTCCTCGGTGCTGCTGCCGCAGATCCTGGCGGGTTACGAAGACATCACCAAGCGCAACGTCACCTGGGAGCAGATCGCGGCCGAAAGCGAGATCGTGCTGGCGTTCGGCGGCATGGCGCTGAAGAACTCCATGGTGGCCGGCGGTTCGATCAGCAAGCATGTCGAGCGCGGCGCCATGGCCGCGGCGCGCCGGCGCGGCTGCGAGTTCATCCTGGTCAGCCCGCTGCGTGACGATCTGCCCGCCGAGGCCGGTGCCGAATGGATGACGCTCGTGCCCGGCACCGACACGGCCCTGATGCTCGGCATCGTCCATACGCTGGTCAGCGAAGGCCTGCATGACCAGGCCTTCCTCGATCGCTACACCCAGGGTTGGCCGGTCTTTCTGCGCTATCTGACCGGCGAGACGGATAGGCAACCCAAGAACGCTGAGTGGGCCGCCGCGATCTGTGGTGTCGACACGAACACGATCAGGAAACTCGCCCGTCGGCTTGCCGGACGGCGCGCGCTGATCACCGTTTCCCATTCCCTGCAGCGCTCGGAGCACGGCGAGCAGCCGGTCTGGATGGGCATGGTGCTGGCGGCGGCTCTGGGCCAGATCGGCCTGCCTGGAGGCGGCTACGCCTATTCGCTCGGCGCGATCGGCTATTACGGCCGCCGCGTGAACGACGTGCCGGGGCCGACGCTAGGGCAAGGCCGCAATGGTGTCGCGGATTTCATTCCAGTGGCGCGCATCGCCGATATGCTGCTCAATCCCGGCACCACCTATCGCTACAATGGCGAGACACGCGTCTATCCGGACATCCGGCTCGTCTACTGGGCAGGCGGCAATCCCTTCCATCACCACCAGGATCTCAACCGCCTGCGCAAAGCCTTCGCCCGGCTCGACACGCTGGTTGTGCATGAGCTCGCCTGGACCGCCACGGCCCGGCACGCCGACATCGTTCTGCCCTGCACGATGACGCTCGAGCGCGAGGACATCGGCTATTCCACCAACGATCCACTGATGGTCGCCATGCACCGGATCGCCGAACCGTTTGGCCTTGCGCGCGATGACTATGAGATCTTCTCCGATATTGCCGAGCGTCTCGGGAGTCGTGAGGCCTTCACCGAAGGCCGCACGGCACGGCAGTGGCTGGCACATCTCTACGAACCGACCCGCGCCTCGCTCGCCGCGCGCGGCCTCGCGGCTCCGAGCTTCGAGGAATTCTGGGAGCGCGGCAGCATGATCGTGCCGCAACACCTCGACGACGGCGGCAAGCTGCGCCGCTTCCGCGAGGATCCGATCGCTCATCCCCTTCCGACGCCGAGCGGACGCATCGAGATTTTCTCGACGAAGATCGCGGGCCATGGCGACGCAGACTGTCCGGGCCATCCGGTCTGGCTCGAGAAGACAGATGTGCCCAAGCCGGGCTCGCCGTGTTTCCTCGTCGCCAATCAGCCGGTGACGCGTCTGCATAGCCAGCTCGACTTCGGCGGACATTCGACCGGGGCCAAGCATCGCGGCCGAGAGGTCGCGCGCATGAACCCGCGCGATGCGGACGTTCGCGGAATCGCGGATGGCGACATCATCCGCCTGTTCAACGAACGCGGCGCCTGCCTTGCCGCGGTGCACATCACCGATGGCATCGCTCCCGGTGTTGTCCAGCTACCGACCGGCGCGTGGTACGACCCGATGGATCCGGAGGAAGAGACACCACTCTGCGTTCATGGCAATCCGAATGTGCTCACCCGCGACGTCGGCACCTCATCGTTCGCGCAAGGCTGCACCGGCCAGCTTACGACTGTCGAGGTGGAACGGTTCAGCGGCAATCTGCCGCCGATCCGCGCTTTCGATCCGATGTAGCGGACGTGACATGCCCGATCGCGTCTGAGCTCTGATCGCATCGGACTGAGCGAGAATCGACGAGCTCACGCTGCGAGCTGAGGTTGAAACACCACATCGGCGTAGTAGTTGGTGGAGCTGAAAGTGTTAGTCGGGAAGAGTCCGGCCGAGTTCGTTCCTCCGTAAGCATAGACGCCATTGCCGCCTGACGTAGCGCTGGATGGCGCCGTCAGGGCTCCGCTCGTGAGCGCGCTGGTGAAGAAGTTGCTGGTGGCTGCATACTCGCCGTTTGTGTGATAGGACGCGACATAGGTGGTGTTGGCGGCGATCGAGACCGGCGTCGCCAAGGGCACGGTCTGCCAGCCGCTTGCGGTGGTGTTGGTGAAGGTGGCGCTGGCAAGCTTGGTGCCGGTCGAGCTCCACAGGT
>NZ_JCAMOT010000024.1:0-129526 GCF_059512425.1 Bradyrhizobium sp. Leo78 | reverse complement strand
CGGGGCGCCAGGACCACACGACTTCGCCGTCCGTGCTGTGTGTGCTCGTCAGTCACACCCATCACGTCCACCGCATCTCACCGCAACGTTCGTGACGATCGCGAGCCGCCCCTCTCTTGGGTGAGACGCGCAGAGTTAAATCACTGATTTGCCCGACGGCGAAAGCGAAATGTTTTTCGCTGATAGTCTGGACACGTTTCTGCTGATTTGCCCGTCGGGTTGATATGTCGCACCCAAAGCAACCACAACATCATTGCAAGCCAACGGATAAGCGCGAAGCGCCGTCCGATGACAGCTCCGGGAAGCAATCCATAGCGCAGCGAACGGAGGCATGGATTGCTTCGCTCCGCTCGCAATGACGGAGGCTGTCATTCCGGGGCGTCCGAAGGACGAGCCCGGAATCCATTTCGCAGCTTGCGCCAGCGGATGAATGGATTCTCTGATGTGCAATTGCACATCATAGCTCGCGCTGCGGCCGCCCCGGAATGACCGCGGGAGTTGGCAACGGGTGAAGCATAAGTGCGAGGGACGAGCGCGAGACTCGTGCTTCGGCAATCGCCAATTGGGCATGGAAGCCTCCCGCATTTCGGCTTTGCCGTCATGGACGGCACATATATCGTTCGCGGCAGGAAACCGACCCCGGTGAAATAGCGGGTAACGATGTCCAGTGATGCGAGGAAAACCATGTCCGATACGCTCCTGTTCTCACCAATGACGATCCGCGGGATCACGCTGAAGAACCGGATCGTGGTGCCGCCGATGCATCAATATTCGGCCGTGAAGGGATTTCCGACCGATTGGCATTTGATGAATGCGGGCAAGTTCGCCGCCGGCGGCGCGGGGCTCGTCATTGTCGAGTCGACCAAGGTCGAGCGGCGCGGCTGCGGCACGGTCGGTGATCTCGGCATCTGGGACGACAAGTTCATCGCGCCGCTCAACCGGCTCGTCACCTTCATCAAGCAACAGAACGCGCTTGCCGGCATCCAGCTCGGCCATTCCGGACGCAAGGCGCGCGCAACGCGGCCGTGGGAAGGCGACGGACCGCTGCAGCGGTCGCCCGAGATCGAGGACTGGGACGATTGGACCCCGGTGGCGCCGAGCGCGATCGCGCATAGTGCGCGCTGGCCGGTACCGCGGGCGCTGGAGCGCAGCGAGGTGAAGGACCTCGTGCAGGCCTGGGGCCAAGCCGCGCGCCGCGCCAATGAGGCTGGCTTCGACGTGCTCGAATTGCACGGCGCCCACGGCTATCTCGTGCATGAGTTCTTGTCGGAGCGCGGAAACCAGCGCACCGACGAGTATGGCGGCTCGGAAGAGAACCGCATGCGCTTCATCATCGAAGTGACGGAGGCGGTGCGCAGCTATTGGCCCGACCACAAGCCGCTGTTCGTGCGGCTGTCGGTGGAGGACAATGCCGGTTGGGGCCCGGAGCAGAGCGTACGGCTCGCCCGCATCCTGAAGGCGAAAGGCGTCGATGTCATCGATTGCTCGTCCGGCGGCATCACCGACATGGCGCCGATCCTCGGCAAGGAAATCAAGTACAACTACCAGGTGCCCCTATCGGAATACGTCCGCCGTCACGCCGACATCCTCACCATGGCCGTCGGCCTCATCATTCATGGTGACCAGGCGGAACAGATCCTGCGCGAAAAACAGGCAGATCTGATCGCGATTGGGCGCGAAATCCTCAACAACCCGAACTGGCCGATGGACGCCGCGCTGAAGCTTGGCGTGGACGGGCCATTCCGTAATGTTCCGCCGCAGTTCGGCTATTGGCTGGGCACGCGCGCCAAACGCGGCTTTGGAACCAATCCGTCGACCTGGCAGAGCGGCCTCCAGGAGGGACGTCCATAGCGGCGCACGAGCAACGCACGATGTCGTGAGCGACGGTATTTCTCCGGTACAATTGGCCTTGATCCGACCAAAAAGGCATTGTGTGTTTGTCCACGTCGGGTGAGAACGACGATTCATCACAGTCGTGGCGGCTACAGCGGGAAGGATCGCACGCATGCGCAGGAATTTTGGCTTTCTCCTCGGCACGGTGACCGGTGCTGGCCTTACCCTTCTCGTCACCGCCCCGCAGGGCGCCAATCTGGTTGCGGTCGCCAAGGCCGCGGTCCGCTCCGATACCTATTCCCAGCTCAATCTGTTCGGCGACGTGTTCGAGCGCGTCCGGACCGACTATGTCGAGAAGCCCGACGACTCCAAGCTGATGGAGGGCGCGATCAACGGAATGATCTCCTCGCTCGATCCGCATTCTCGTTACATGAACGAGAAGGGCTGGACCGACATGCAGGAGACCACCCACGGCGAGTTCGGCGGCCTCGGCATCGAGGTCACGATGGAAGACGGTTTCATCAAGGTCGTAGCACCGATCGATGACACGCCAGCCTCGCGCGCCGGCATCATGTCGGGCGACATCATCACCCAGATCGATGACGAACAGATCCAGGGCATGACGCTGGATCAGGCCGTCAACAAGATGAAGGGCCCGCCCAACAGCCAGACCAAGCTGAAGATCATCCGCAAGGATGCCGACAAGCCGATCGACGTCGCCATCACCCGCGAGATCATCCGTGTGCGCCCGGTGCGCTTCCACACCGATGGCGGCAATATCGGCTATATCAGGATCAACTCGTTCAACGAGCAGACCACCGAGGGCCTGCACAAGGCGATCGCCGATATCTCCAAGGAGATCCCGCAGGACAAGCTTGCCGGCTATGTGATCGACCTGCGCAACAATCCCGGCGGCTTGCTCGACCAGGCGGTGTCGGTGGTGAGCTCGCTGATGGCGCGCGGCGAGGTGGTCTCGACCCGCGGCCGGTTGCCGGAGGAAACTCAGCGCTTCACCGCTCGCGGCGGCGACATGACCAAGGGCAAGCCGCTTGTGGTCCTGATCAACGGCGGCTCGGCCTCTGCCTCCGAGATCGTGGCCGGTGCGCTGCACGACCACAAGCGCGCGACGCTGATCGGCACCCGCACCTTCGGCAAGGGCTCAGTGCAAACCATCATTCCGCTCGGGGCTGGCAATGGCGCGCTGGCGCTGACCACCGCGCGCTATTTCACGCCGTCGGGCCGATCGATCCAGGCGCAGGGCATCGCGCCCGATATCGAGATCCTGCAGGATGTGCCGGACGAATTGAAGACGCGTGCCGAGATCAAGGGCGAGGCCTCGATGCGCGGGCATCTGGCGGCCGAAGGCACCGAGCAGACCGGCTCGCAATCCTTCGTCCCGCCTGACGAGAAGAACGACAAGGCGCTGAACGCTGCCTACAACCTGTTGCGTGGCGTCACCGTCAACGCCGACGCCAAGGGCGCGCCGAAGCGGACGATCCCGAACTGAACATCACGTTGACGTGGGAAGGCGGTATCGAGACGCATCAGAGTTCGTCATGCCCGGGCTTGTCCCGGGCATCCACGTCTCTGCTGCTGTGCAAGCCTCTTCGTGGATGGCCGGGACGAGCCCGGCCATGACGGGCCTCATGCCGGAATCGTAGGTGGGCAAAGCCAACGGGTCGCGCGAACGCGCGCCCGATGGCAGGCTCCGCGTGCCCACAGTCCACGGACGGTGCAAGAAAGGTGGGCACGCTTCGCTTTGGCCACCCTACTGTCGAGCGGACCGGTGGGTCCGCGAGCGCTTGCCGACCGACCGGATCGGCGGATCCTGAGCCCACATCCCGTAACCCTGGTCGATGTAGTGCTGATAGCCGCCTGTATAGGGGTTGCCCGGACCTTTGTTCTGGCAATTGGCGTTCGGGTAGAATTGCGCGCAATAGCCGGGCTCGGAAATCACCTGCTGTGCCATCGCCGGCGCACTGAGGACGCAGAGTGCCGCGGCCGCACCAAGAAGCTTGAAGGCCCACATAGCGTTGCTCCTTCAAAGGGCTACGCCAAATGTAACACCGCACGCGATGGCGCAGTCCGGGCGACCCGGTCACAGCCGCGTGACAGCGCAGTCGTGACGTAACGCGTCAGCGATCCGCGGCGCGATAGTGGCCGGACTTGCCGCCCTGCTTCTCGACGAGGTGGATTCCTTCGATGCGGACGCCGCGTTCCACCGCCTTGATCATGTCGTAAATGGTGAGGCAGGCGACCGAGACCGCGGTCAGCGCCTCCATCTCGACGCCAGTCGGGCCGGTGACCTTGACGGTCGCCTGCACGATGCAACCCGGCAGTTTCTCGTCCGGCTCGATATCGACCGTGACCTTCGACAGCGCGAGCGGATGGCAGAGCGGGATCAGTTCCGAGGTCCGTTTCGCCGCCATGATGCCGGCAATGCGCGCGGTGCCGAGCACGTCGCCCTTCTTGGCATTGCCTGAGACGATCAGCTCGAGCGTTGCCTTGCTCATGATGACGCGGCCTTCGGCGACGGCTGTGCGTTCGGTCGCGGGCTTGGCGGACACGTCGACCATGCGTGCCTCACCGCTGGCATCGATATGGGTGAGGGCGGGACCGCCCTTTGACTTCTCCGCCATCGCTCTAACGGGTTCCGGTGGCGCGCGGCGCGCTTTTGCGTGCGAGCAGCGCGCGGGTTGCCGCTGTTACATCGGCCTGACGCATCAGGCTCTCGCCGACCAGGAAGGTCGACATGCCCACGCGTTCCAGCCTGGACAGATCGTCCGGCGTGAAGATGCCGCTTTCGCCGACCATCAGCCGCTCCTTCGGGATCAGCGGTGCCAAGGCCTCGCTGGTCGCGAGCGTGGTCTCGAAGGTGCGGAGATTGCGGTTGTTGACGCCGATCATCGGCGAGCGGAGCTTCAGCGCGCGGTCGAGCTCGCCGCGGTCGTGGATTTCGATCAGCACGTCCATCTGCAGCGCGAGCGCGGCGTCCTCGATATCCTTGGCCGCTGCGTCATCGAGCGCGGCCATGATGATCAGGATGCAGTCGGCGCCGTGGGCGCGGGCCTCGAGCACCTGATAGGTGTCGAACATGAAATCCTTGCGCAGCACCGGCAGATTGGTTGCCGCGCGCGCCGCGACCATGAAGTCGAGATGGCCCTGGAACGAGGGCGTATCCGTCAGCACCGAAAGGCAGGCCGCGCCGCCGGCCTCATAGGCCTTGGCCAGGACAGGCGGATCGAAATCGACGCGGATCAGGCCCTTCGATGGCGAGGCCTTCTTGATCTCGGCAATCAGCGCGTAATCGCCGCGAGCGTGCTTTTCGCGGATAGCGCGCACGAACCCGCGCGGCGGCGACGCGGCCTTGGCGCGCGCCTCGATCTCGGGCAGCGGATGCGCGCGTTTGGCTGCGGCGATCTCCTCGCGCTTATAGGCTTCGATCTTCTTCAGGATGTCGGACATCGCGGACCCTATGTCTCTATGAGCATGATCTTTTCGGAAAACCGGTTCCCACTTTTCCGGATCATGCTCTAGCTGTTGGAAACCGCGATCAAATGTTTGAGCTTCGCGGCGGCGGCACCGCTATCCAACGAATTGGTCCCGAGCGCGACGCCTTCCTTCAAATCTTTGGCACGGCCGGCGACGATCAGCGCCGCGGCGGCGTTGAGCAGCGCGACGTCCCGATAGGCGCTCGGCTCGCCGTTGAGCACGCTGAGCAGCGCCACCGCGTTGGCATCGGCATCGCCACCCTTCAGCGCCTCGCTGCCGACGCGGCCAAAGCCGGCATCGTCAGGGGAAACTTCGAAGGTTCTGATCTCGCCGCGCTCCAGCGCCGCGACGAAGGTCGGGCCGGTGAGGGTGATTTCGTCGAGCCCGTCGGAGCCGTGCACCACCCAGGCCGCTTCCGAGCCGAGGTTCTTCAGGACCTGCGCCAAGGGCTGCACCCATTGTCGCGAGAACACCCCGACCATCTGCCTCTTGACGCCGGCGGGATTGGAGAGCGGGCCGAGCAGGTTGAAGATGGTACGGGTCGCAAGCTCGACCCGGGTCGGGCCGACATTCTTCATGGCCGGGTGATGGGCGGGGGCGAACATGAAGCCGATCCCGGCTTCCTGGACGCATTGGCCGACCTGGGCCGGGGTAAGATCGATCTTGACGCCGAGCGAGGCCAGCACGTCTGCGGCGCCCGAGCGCGACGACAGCGCGCGGTTGCCGTGTTTTGCGACCGGCACGCCCGTACCGGCCACGATGAACGAGGCGCAGGTCGACACGTTCACGGAGCCGGAGCCGTCGCCGCCGGTGCCGACCACGTCGACCGCATCAGGCGGCGCGGTCACCCGCAGCATCTTGCTGCGCATCGCCGACACCGCGCCGGTGATCTCGTCGACGGTCTCGCCGCGCACGCGCAGGGCCATCAGGAGGCCTCCCATCTGCGAGGGCGTGGCTTCGCCCGACATCATGCTGTCGAAGGCGCTTGCGGCTTCGTCGCGCGACAAGGTTGCGCCGGTGGCGACTTTCGCAATTATCGATTTCAGGTCGTCCATCGCCCGCCCGTGAAGATTTTAGAGCATGATCCGGAAAAGTGGAAACCGGTTTTCCGAAAAGATCATGCTCAAACAAAAGATGAGAGCATGATCTAATCGGATCATGCTCAGTTGTTATTCGCGCCCGTCACCTGTGCGAAGGCGGCCTGATTGATTGTGGTTCCGATGTCTTTTTCGATCTTGTTGACGTATTGCGCGACCTGCTCGTCGGTCAATCCGCGCTGCAGCGCCTCTTTCAACTTCTTCACCTCCTCGGAGGAAAGATCGACCGGCGGCACGATGATGTCGGTGACGCGGAAGACGACGCGCTCGCCACCGGTACCCGTGGCCTGACCGACGCCATCCTTGGCGGTGCGGAACGCAGCCGCGACCACGCTCTCAGGCACGGCCGGTAGCGAGGCATCGCGGCGGAATTTATCCGCAGTCTCGACCTTCACGCCGAGTGCGGAGGCTTCGTCGGCGAGCTTGCCGCCGGCCTCGACCTTCTTGACGATCTCGGTTGCCTTTTCGCGCAGCCTGGTCGCGATCTGGTCCTCGCGCCATTTCGCCTCGACCTGGGCGCGCACCTCGTCGAGGCTGCGCTCGCGCGACGGTGTCACGCCAAGCACGTCGTACCAGACGTAGCCGCCGCGGAACTGGATCGGCTCGTTGTCGACGCCGACATCGCTGCCGAAGGCCTGCGAGACGACATCAAGGCCGGTCGGAATGTTCGCCACGGGCTGGCCGTTCGGCATGCGTCCCGAGCGGTCGACGGCGTCGATGGTGACGGCGGTCAGCCCAAGCTTCTGCGCCGCCTCGGCGAGATTGGCGCCGCCGCCGCGCTCGTCTTCCATCTTGTTGTGGAGATCGGCGACCTTCTCGCGGGCGCGCTCGGCTGCGATCTGCTTCTTGATCTCGCCGGCCATGCTTTCATAGGTCGGCGTCGTGCCCGGCTCGATCTTGCCGACCTTGACCAGCGCCACGCCAAAGCGGCCCTGCACCGGCTGACTGACTTCGCCCGAGGGCAGGGAGAACGCCGCATCCGCAACCGCCGGATCGAGGATCGCCGACTTCGCGACCATGCCGAGATCGACGTCGGTCAGATTGAGGTTGCGTTCCTTGGCGAGGTCGTCGAACGAGGTGGTCGAGGTCAGCCGCGCACGTGCGGCAGTGGCTTCCTCCACGTTCGGAAACACGATCTGCGACACTTCGCGCTTCTCCGGCGTGCCGAGCTGGTTGCGGCGCTGCTCGAATATCTTCTTGGCATCCTCGTCGGAGACCTCGGTCCACTTGCCGATCTCCTCGGGCGTTACGACGACGAACGCGATCTTGCGGAATTCGGGCGCGCGGAACTGGGCCTTGTGATCCTCGAAATAGGCGGCGAGCGCCTCGGGCGAGGGCGGCTCGATGGTGCCGGCCTGCGCCGCGTCGAGCTTGATGTACTCGATCGAGCGTTGCTCGTTCTGATAACGGACCAGGGCCTCGATCAAGGTCTTTGGCGGCTCGATGCCGGCGCCGATCGTGCCGGCGATCTGGCGGCGGAGGCCGACGCGGCGCTGCTCGGCGAGATAGCGCTGCTCGGTGTAGCCGAACTGGCGGATCACGGACTGGAAGCGCTGCGGCTCGAACTGGCCGTTCAGCCCCTTGAAGTTCGGATCGTTGTAGATCGAGCGCATCGTCTCTTCCTGCGACTGGCCGAGCCGAAGCCGCCTGGCCTCCTCGTCGAGGGCCGCTTCCGCGATCGTCTGCTGCAGCACCTGGCGGTCAAAGCCGAAGGCGCGCGCCTGGTCAGGCGTCAACGGACGGCCGAACTGGCGGCCGACCTGCTGCAGCCGGTCGGTGTAGATCTGGCGGAATTGCTCGGTCGAGATTTCGGTGCTGCCAACCTTGGCGAGCGTCGACTGGCCGAACCCCTTGAAGATGTCGGCAATGCCCCAGATTCCGAAACTGACAATCAAAACGCCCATCACCACGGCCATGACGATCTTGCCGAGCCAGTTTGATGAGGCTGTCCGAATTCCTCGAAGCATGGGTCCAACTTGTTTGAAAAGGAGGGGAACCGGGTCGCGCCTGGGGATGATCCGATAAGCGGATTCCTTAAAGCGCGTCACCGAGTTGGGAACGCATCATAAAGTGGCAACTGCGCCGTCGCAACCTAGAGCATGATCCGGAAAAGTGGACCCCGGTTTTCCGGAAAGATCATGCTCAAACAAGAAGCTAACGCGGGACGGCGGATGCCGTCCCGCTATGGCGGCGATTTGTAGCGGTGGACCGCCGGGTCTGGAAGTGACGGCCGGGCTCTGCTAGCGCATGTCGACCACCATTTCTCGGGAATCCTGCCATGACCGACGCCATCCGGCCGCTGATCGCCGGCAATTGGAAAATGAACGGCCTGAAAGCCTCCATCGGCGAATTCGACGCCATGCTGACGGGGGCCGGCGCGCTGGCCGGCAAGGCCGATCTCCTGGTCTGCCCGCCGGCGACCTTGATTGCCGCCTTTGCCGACAAGGCCCGCGGCTCGAAGGTCATCGTCGGGGCCCAGGATTGCCATCCCAAGGCCTCCGGAGCCCATACCGGGGACATCTCGGCGGAAATGCTGGCGGATGCCGGCGCCAGCGCCATCATCGTCGGTCATTCCGAGCGCCGCGCCGACCATGGCGAGACCGATGCGCTGGTCCGCCAGAAGGCCGAAGCTGCCTGGCGCGCAGGCCTCACAGCGATCGTCTGCATCGGCGAGACCCGCGAGCAGCGCGATGCCGGGCGGGCGCTGGATATCTGCGGCACCCAGCTCAAGGGCTCGCTGCCGGACGGTTCGACTGCGGCCAATTTGGTGGTCGCCTACGAGCCGGTCTGGGCGATCGGTACCGGGCTGACCCCGACGGTGCAGGATGTCGAGCAAGTTCATAAGTTTATCCGGGGGTTCTTGACGGAATGCTTCAAAGGAGAGGGCGTAAATGTCCGGATTCTCTATGGCGGCTCCGTAAAACCCTCGAATGCGGCCGAGCTATTGGGCGTTGCCAATGTCAACGGCGCGCTGGTCGGCGGTGCCAGCCTGAAGGCAGCCGATTTCCTTGCGATCGCGGCGGGCGCTCCCTAGCTAGATTGCGGCGGTTATTGGGGTGGCGTTGCCGGTCCCGATCGTGTAACACCGCGCAACTTCAGGAAAACCCGCTGATAGCGTGTGAGCCGCCGGAACCCGGCGCTTCTAGGCTTGCGACGGAAGGTCACAATGCAGACTGTCGTCATCGTCATCCACCTCATGATCGTCGCCGTGATGATCGGGGCCGTGCTGCTGCAGAAATCCGAGGGCGGCGGCCTTGGCATGGGTGGGGGCGCGGGCTTCATGTCGAGCCGCGGCACCGCGAACCTGCTGACGCGGACCACCGCGGTCCTGGCGGTATTGTTCTTCGCGACCAGCCTGTTTCTGTCCTGGCATGCCGGCCTCAGCCGCCAGCCGACCTCGGTCCTCGGCACCGGCGCCCCGGCGCCGACGCAGCAGCCCGCTGGCGGCGCGCCGATCACGCCGCCGACCTCGGGCGGCATCCTGGATTCCCTGAAGAAGGCCGACGAACAGCAGGGCCAGCAGGCCCCCGCCGGCGGCCCGCAGGCGCCGCGCTCGCAATAATGCGGGGTGGCTATGCAGGGTGCAGGACTGGCATCCTGCGTCAGGAATCGCCATTAACGGTCTGACTAAGCAGTAAAATTCACGTCACTCACAGCCCGGCAACAAGTTTGCCGGGAGGACACGAATCATTTTGGCGAATCGCCCTCGTCGAGATAGAGGTTAGGCCCCATGGCGCGGTACATATTCATCACCGGCGGCGTGGTCTCCTCACTCGGCAAGGGTCTGGCTTCAGCGGCACTAGGTGCCCTGCTGCAGGCACGCGGGTACAAGGTCCGCCTCCGCAAGCTCGATCCTTATCTCAACCTCGATCCCGGAACGATGTCGCCGTACCAGCACGGCGAAGTGTTCGTGACCGACGACGGCGCCGAGACCGATCTCGATCTCGGCCATTACGAGCGCTTCACCGGACGGCCGGCGACCAAGGCCGACAACATCACCACCGGACGCATCTACCAGGACATCATATCGAAGGAACGGCGCGGCGATTATCTCGGCGCCACCATCCAGGTGGTCCCGCACGTCACCAACGCGATCAAGGAATTCGTGCTCGACGGCAACGACGCCTATGATTTCGTCCTGGTCGAGATCGGCGGCACGGTGGGCGACATTGAGGGCCTGCCGTTCTTCGAGGCGATCCGTCAGCTCAAGAATGAATTGCCGCGCGATCATGCGGTCTACATTCATCTGACGCTTTTGCCGTACATCCCAAGTGCGGGCGAGCTCAAGACAAAACCGACGCAGCACTCCGTGAAGGAACTACGCTCGATCGGCATCCAGCCGGATATCCTGCTCTGCCGCACCGACCGCGAGATTCCGAAGGAGGAGCGGCGCAAGCTCGGGCTGTTCTGCAACGTGCGCGAAAGTGCCGTGATCGAGGCGCGCGACGTCGACAACATCTATGCCGTGCCGGAGGCCTATCACGCCGCCGGCCTCGACGACGAGGTCTTGGCCGCGTTCGGGATCGCGCCGAAGATTCCACCGGCGCTGCAGAGCTGGCACGTCATCAACGAGCGCGTCCGCAATCCCGAGGGCGCCGTGACGATCGCGATCGTCGGCAAATATACCGGCATGAAGGATGCCTATAAGTCGCTGATCGAGGCACTCTCCCATGGCGGCATCGCCAACAAGGTGAAGGTCAATCTCGACTGGATCGAGAGCGAGGTGTTCGAGAACGAGGACCCCGCGCCGTTCCTCGAGCACGTCAACGGCATCCTGGTGCCCGGCGGCTTCGGCCAGCGCGGCGCGGAAGGGAAAATCCGGGCGGCGCAATTCGCCCGCGAGCGCGACGTGCCGTATTTCGGCATCTGCTTCGGCATGCAGATGGCGGTGATCGAGGCCGCGCGCAATCTGGTCGGCATCGAGCAGGCCAATTCCACCGAATTCGGCCCGACGCCTGAGCCGTTGGTTGGCCTGATGACGGAATGGCTGCGCGGCAACGAACTGGAGAGGCGCTCGCAGGCTGGCGATCTCGGCGGCACCATGCGGCTTGGCGCGTACCCGGCGGTCCTCAAGCGCGGCAGCCGCGTCTCCGAAGTCTATGGCGGCGCCACCGAAATCTCCGAGCGCCATCGCCACCGCTATGAGGTCAATACCGCCTACAAGGACCGGCTCGAGCAGCACGGCCTGCGCTTCTCGGGCCTGTCACCCGACGGCGTGCTGCCTGAGATCGTGGAATATGAGGACCATCCCTGGTTCATCGGCGTGCAATTCCACCCCGAATTGAAGTCGCGCCCGTTCGAGCCGCACCCGCTCTTTGCCTCGTTCATCCAGGCGGCGATGGCGCAATCGCGGCTGGTCTAGGCCGTCATTCCGGGATGCGCCGAAGGCGAGGCCCGGAATCTATCGGGCCTCAGATTACATGGACAAATGGATTCCGGGCTCGCGCAGCGCGCGCCCCCGAATGACAGGCGTAGGGTGGCATAGTTATGCGCGCGCCGCTGCGGGGCGTGCATGGCCCGATCAAGACAGTCCTCCTGGCGACGGCTATAAATGCCACGCCAAGCACACAAGAATAGGGAGGACTGCCGAATGATCTATGAGACCCGCGTCTATCGCTGCCTGCCGGGCCGGCTGCCGGCACTGCTCAAGCGCTTCGATACCATCACGCTGAAGCTGTGGGAGAAGCATGGCATCAAGCAGGTCGGGTTCTTCACCACGCTGGTCGGCGAATCCAACCAGGAACTGACCTATCTGCTGGCTTGGGAATCGCTTGCCGATCGCGAGAAGAAATGGACCGCGTTCCAGAGCGATCCGGAATGGATTTCGGCGCGGGCCAAGACCGAAGAGGATGGTCAGATCGTCGGCAATATCGTCAACCAGTTGCTGGTACCGACCACATTCTCCGCGCTGAAGTGAGGCTCAGTGCAACCCAGATATTCCGGGGGGCAATACGGGTTGATCCTGGTGTCGCGGATCGGCATGGTCCGCGCGAAACGGAAAGGACACACCCTTGAACGCCAAGATCTCGGCGGCTCCCATCGTCAATGTCGGCCCGGTCAAGTTCGGCAATGATCTGCCGATCTCGATCATCGCCGGCCCTTGCCAGCTCGAGAGCCGAGCGCATGCGCTGGAGGTGGCCGGCGCGCTGAAGGAGATCGCAGGCCGCCTGAACGTTGGGCTGGTCTACAAGACGTCCTTCGACAAGGCCAACCGCACCAGCGCATCCGCCGCGCGCGGCATCGGACTGGCGCAGGCGCTGCCGATCTTTGCCGAGATCCGGTCCTCGCTCGGCCTGCCTGTCCTGACCGACGTGCACGAGCCCGCGCAATGCGCGGAGGTGGCGCCGGCAGTCGACGTGCTGCAGATTCCGGCCTTCCTCTGCCGGCAGACCGATCTGCTGCTTGCGGCCGCCGCAACCGGAAAGGTCGTCAACGTCAAGAAGGGCCAGTTCCTGGCGCCGTGGGACATGGCCAACGTGGTTGCAAAACTCACTAGCGCCGACAACCCGAACGTGCTGGTGACCGAGCGCGGCGCGTCCTTTGGCTACAACACGCTGGTCTCCGACATGCGCGCGCTGCCGATCCTCGCGCGCACCACCGGCGCGCCTGTTATCTTTGACGCCACCCATTCGGTGCAGCAACCGGGCGGGAAGGGGGCATCCTCGGGCGGCGAGCGCGAATTCGTGCCCGTGCTGGCGCGCGCGGCCGTTGCGGTCGGCGTTGCCGGCGTCTTCATCGAGACCCATCCCGATCCCGATCGCGCCCCATCCGACGGGCCAAACATGGTGCCGCTCCGCGAGTTCGAGGGGCTGGTCAGGACGCTGATGCAATTCGACGCGCTGGCCAAGAAGGCGGCGCGTTGAGCGGGCGGGTGCGAAACGCGTGACCGCAACTGGCCGCCTGCCGCCGGCGCTCAACATCATTGCGATCGCGACCTTTGCCGCGAGTCTTTCGGCGCGTGCGCTCGATCCGGTGCTTCCGCATGTCGCCGACGAGTTCAGCGTCAGCATCGCCACCGCCGCAAGTTTTGCCGCGGTGTTCGCCTTCACCTTCGCCATCGTCCAACCGCTGCTGGGCGCCGCCGCCGACCTGTTCGGCAAGGCGCGGCTGATGATCATCTGTCTCGTGCTGCTCGGGCTCGCCAACATTCTCGGCGCGCTGTCGACATCCTTCTCGATGCTGTTCGCCACTCGCATCCTCGCCGGCATCGGCTCCGGCGGCGTGTTTCCGGTCGCGCTCGGGCTGACCAGCGATCTCGTGGCGCCCGACAAGCGGCAGGTCGCAATCGGGCGGACGCTTGCGGGCGCCATGACCGGCAACCTGCTGGGCGCTTCGGCCTCCGGCCTGATCGGCGATTTTCTCGGCTGGCGCGGCGTGCTCGCCGTGCTCGGCGCCCTCGTCGTTCTAGCTTCGCTTGCGGTGCTCGCCGGCTTCCGTGGCGCGAAGCTCGCGCATCCGCCCAAGACGAGCTTTTCTGCCTTGAAGCAGGGCTACCGCACCATCTTCACCAATCCAAACGCGCCCGTCTGCTATTCCGCAGTGTTCATCGAAGGCTGCTGCGTGCTCGGCCTTTTTCCGTTTGTGGCGTCGTTCCTGTTCGATCTCGGTGAAACCTCGCTGTCGATCGCAGGCATCGTCATCGCGGGGTTTGCGGTGGGCGGCCTGTTCTACACCATGACTGTGTCGCGCTTTCTGCCACGGCTCGGCGTCAAGGGCATGATGATCGCAGGCGCGACGCTGGTCGCCGTCCAGCTAGTGGCCGTCGCGTTCAGTCCCGGCTGGAAGATGCAGGCGCTGAGCCTGCATGATCCATGGCTGCCTGCAGGTATTCGCCAGCGAGCTGTCGGTGGAGGCGCGCGCGACCGCGATGTCCCTGCATTCGTTCTTTTTCTTCATGGGCCAGACCGTGGGCCCAATCGCCTATGGCTTCGGCCTCGCGCATGCCGGCAAGGTGCCGACCTTGCTCACATCAGCGGCAATCATGATCGCGCTGGGACTGGCCTGCGCCAAATTGCTGAAGCAGAGGATTCCGGCGGACGCCGCGGGGCGCCCTGACGTCGCGGCGTAGCGCATGATGAGATCAGGTCGAATTGCATCGGCGATGGATGCTGGACTCCCTCTCCCGCAAGCGGCAGAGGAAGTCCGAGCTATTGCGCGGAGACAGTCCCGATTCAGCCCCGTCCGCGGTAGGGCGCGACGCCCTGGTCGGGGACCCACACGCCTTTGGGCAGACGGCCGGTCTGGAAGAATACGTCGATCGGAATGCCGCCGCGCGGATACCAGTAGCCGCCGATGCGGAGCCATTTCGGCTTGATCTCGCTTGCGATCCGCTTGCCGATCATCACCGTGCAGTCCTCGTGGAAGGCGCCGTGATTGCGGAAGCTCGCGGCGTAGAGCTTCAGCGATTTGGACTCGAGCAGCCAGCGGCCCGGCACGTAGTCGATCACCAGATGCGCGAAATCCGGCTGGCCCGTCACCGGGCAGATCGAGGTGAATTCCGGCACGGCGAACCGCACCAGGTAGTCGGTGCCTGCCTGCGGATTGGGAACGCGGTCGAGCACCGCCTTGTCCGGAGTGTCGGGCCATTTGACGGCACGGCCGAGCTGCAGGGGTCTTTGCGCCATGAAATCTGTCCTTCGGGGAGCGCTGACATGGACGCAAGCGGGGTTGTTCGTCAACCGTCAAGGGGAGGGCGCAGGCGCGTCAGATCGCCGACGAGCACCGGCAGGTTTGCGTCCTATGCCGGCGCCGTCGTTTGAATCATGACGAGACGGTCGTTGCCGGATTCGCCGCCCCAGGTCTCGCCCGGCCGGCCGTCGAGCTGCCGCACATTCGCGCCGGGCTTGTCGCTCGGGAACGAGCGAAATGTCTCCGTCACCGGATCGAAGCGCACGATCGCGTTCGCCGAGAAATCGGTGAGCCAGACCTTGTCCTTGTCATCGACATAGACTGCATAGGTGCGCGGATTCTCGCCCGGCAGTTTCCAGGCCTTCCAGGAGCCCTCGGCGGGATCGTGCATCGACACCTGGCCGCTGTTCCATTCGCTGATCCACAGGCGGCTCCGTAAATCCGACCAGATCCGCCGCGCGCCTTGCTTGGGCGTCGGCGGCTCGACTATGCTCGCTCGCCCTGTCGCGAGATCGATCCGGGCGATGTGGCTCCCTGCGAGCGAGGCGTACCAGACATCGCCCTTCGGCGTGACCGTGATGCCGTAGGGGCCGACGCCTCTCGGCGCCTCGAATATCTTCATCTCACCGGATTTGGGATCGAGCCGGCCATAGTAGCCGGACTGACCGGTGAACCAGTAGATTCCGCTTTTATCGAACACGCCGGTATTGAGGTTGGCATAGGCGAATTTTTCGGGCAGCGGAAACAGCCTCACTTTGTGATCATCGGGGTCGACACGGGCGATCGCATTCTGTCCACCTTCGGTGATCCATGGCGCGCCATCCGGGCCGAGGATGACCCCGTGAGGTGCGGCGCCCTGTCCGAGACCGATCAGCTTGTAGGCGGCGTTCCGCGGATCGAGTCGGCCGAGCTTCCCATTGCGTTGTCCGCAGAACCAGATCGTGCCGTCAGGGGCGGGCGTGACGTCGCGCGAACCCATTCCGCGGGCTACCGGGAAATATTTCACGGGGAACGCGCCCGCCTGAGGCTCTTGGGCGCGGGCCCCGCGCAATACTGTGGGCGTGGCCAAGATTGCGGCGGCGCTCGAAGCGAGAAACTTGCGACGATTCATTGCGTTACCCCGGCTTTGTGAAACAATGGGTTGAAACGCGAAGATCAGCATAAACCTACCACATTGCCGCGTCAGATGCGTGCCAAAGCGTGAGCGTTCACATTTGCCTGCTTGCCGTGTATGACGCAGCGCATCCGACCAGAACCACACCTGAGGAAGTGCACATCATGACCGCTATCGTCGACATCATCGGCCGCGAAATTCTCGACAGCCGCGGCAATCCCACGGTCGAGGTCGATGTGGTGCTGGAAGACGGTGCGGTGGGCCGCGCCGCGGTGCCGTCGGGCGCCTCCACCGGGGCGCATGAGGCCGTCGAGCTGCGCGACGGCGACAAGGCGCGCTATCTCGGCAAGGGCGTGCAAAAGGCGATCGGCGCCGTCAACGGCGAGATCTTCGAGGCGCTCAGCGATCACGCGGTCGAGGACCAGGTCCGGATCGACCAGATCATGATCGAGCTCGACGGCACGCCGAACAAGAGCCGGCTTGGTGCCAACGCCATCCTCGGCGTCTCGCTCGCCTGCGCCAAGGCGGCCGCCGAATCCTTCGACATGCCGCTCTATCGTTATGTCGGCGGCACCTCGGCGCGGACCTTGCCGGTGCCGATGATGAACATCATCAATGGCGGCGTGCATGCCGACAACCCGATCGACTTCCAGGAATTCATGATCCTGCCGGTCGGCGCGGAAACCTTCGCCGACGCGCTGCGCTGCGGCTCGGAAATCTTCCACACGCTGCGCGGCGAATTGAAGAAGGCCGGCCACAACACCAATGTCGGCGACGAGGGCGGCTTCGCGCCGAACCTGCCGACCGCGGACGCTGCGCTCGATTTCATCATGAACGCGATCGGCAAGGCCGGCTACAAGGCCGGCGATGACGTCATGCTCGGGCTCGACTGCGCCTCCACCGAATTCTTCAAGGACGGCAAGTACGTCTATGGCGGCGAGAACAAGACGCGCTCGCGCTCCGAGCAGGCGAAATATCTCGCCGATCTGGTTTCGCGCTATCCGATCGTCACCATCGAGGACGGCATGTCCGAAGACGACATGGAGGGCTGGAAGGAGCTGACCGATCTGATCGGCGGCAAGTGCCAGCTCGTCGGCGACGATCTCTTCGTCACCAATGTGACGCGGCTTGCCGACGGCATCAAGAATGGTCGCGCCAACTCGATCCTGATCAAGGTGAACCAGATCGGCACGCTCACGGAGACGCTTGCCGCGATCGAGATGGCGAACAAGGCCGCGTACACCTCGGTGATGTCGCACCGTTCCGGCGAGACGGAAGACGCCACCATCGCCGATCTCGCGGTCGCTACAAATTGCGGACAGATCAAGACCGGCTCGCTGGCGCGCTCCGACCGGACCGCGAAGTACAATCAGCTCTTGCGCATCGAGCAGCAGCTCGGCAAGCAGGCGAAGTACGCGGGCAGGGCGGCATTCAAGGCGTTGGCATAACGCTCGTCGCGTCGAATACGCGCCCGATCACGGACGCGGGTCTGTTCCCGCGAGTCTGTTCCAATATCGGAACTCCTCGCGCGACGAAATCACCGTCGCGCGAGCCGAATTCGAATTTTGCAGGCGTTTCCTACGAAAGCGCTCAAGCTGTTTAAGACGAACGTAATTGCTTCGCGGCAAACCCATCCGAGCAACGATGGAGTTTTCGCGTGGCGACTTTGTTCGACATCCAAGGTTTCGGTGCGCTCTCCGAGTGGGGTGGACAGCTCTCGGCCGCATCGGCAAGGCAGGCGTTTCAATCCATCGCGTCGCTTGGCTCAAACTCCATTTTGCTCTCGACGCGGATCTGGACTGACAACGGGGCCAGCAGTTCGGTTTTCCCGGTATCTGGCAAGACGGAAGGCGATCAGAGTCTGCTCGCGGGCTTTCAGGCAGCGCGTGACGCGGGACTCTCCATCGTGTTCCGGCCCTCGCTTTCCCCCCTTGATGGAACTCGTGTATCGAGCCTTGCGCCGAGCGACGTCGGTGCCTTCTTCGCTTCCTACAAGGCGGAGGTCGTCCACCTCGCGACCATCGCGCAAGCTGGCGGGGTCGATACATTTGTGATTGGCAACGAGATGAGTAGCCTCACGGGCCCGCAATACCGCGCCTATTGGGTCGACATCATCTCCGCCGTTCGCCTGGTGTTTCACGGCGAGATAACCTACGCGGCCGCGACCGACGAAGCATCGCATGTCAGCTTCTGGGACCAACTCGACGTCATCGGTGTCAACACCTATCCGCCGCTGACGTCGAGCACGACGCCGACAGTGGACGATCTCGTTCACGCTTGGAACGAGGTGCCGACCAATCCGTATTTCGCCGCCGCGTTCGACTACAAATCACCGGTCGATTTCCTCCATTCGCTCGCGCTGCAATATGACAAGCCGGTTCTGATGACCGAAGCCGGCTATCGCAGCATCGAGGGCACCGCGATCGCTCCGGGGTCCTGGGCCTCCGGCGGGGATCCGGATCCGGCCGCGCAGGCCGACGCCTACAACGCGTTCTTCCAGGTCTGGGCCTCACAAGGCGGAAGCTGGCTCAAGGGTGTCGAGCTCTGGCAGTGGGACCTCAGCAATCAATATTCGGCCGCGGGCTATTCCGTGATGGGGAAGCCCTCGGCTTCCATCGTCTCGCAATATTTTCATGACCAGGGTTTTATTCCCGATCTCACCGTCACCGGAACGCCTGCCGCCGACATTATCGACCTCGGTCGCGGCAGCGACAACATCAATGCCGCACTCGGCAATGACGTGATCCATGGTGGGGCAGGGAACGACATTATTGTCGGCGGTCCGACCACGATTGCGCCGTCGCCGACCACGACGCTTACCATGACGGGTTATGGCTCGATGGTGGCGGGTGTCGGCGCGCAGGTGCGGGTCTGGGTCAACGGCCAACTCGTGTCCGGCATTTTCGAGTTCAAGCCGGCGGCGGACGCATCCGGCTACCAGACTTTTTCCGTCACCTTCAACAATCCGGGCACCGTCCACAGCCTCGACATCGAACTCGTGAATTCGACGCCGGGGCGAGCCCTGCACCTGAAGAACGTCTCGATCAACGGCATCGCCGTCAGCCCGAGCGATGCCACCAATGCCAGCGCGCCGGGAACGTTCGATCTCTACGTACGCATGATCCACTTCGATACCACCAACCACCAGGACTGGTTCCTCGGCGGCACCACCGATAACGATGTGATCGATGGGGGCGCCGGCAATGATTACATCAGCGGGGGCGCTGGCAACGACGTCGTCGACGGTGGTGAGGGCCTGGATACCGCGCTGTTCTCCGGCAAGAGGTCGGACTACGACATCGCCGTCTCCGGCAACACGATCACGGTCAACGACCATGTCGCCGACCGCGACGGCGCCGATCGTCTGACCAACGTCGAGTACCTGAAATTTGCCGACACCACGGTCGTCACCAGCACGATGCTGGCAGCCCTGGCCGGCGTGCAGGAAACGCGGACGCTCGATGTCACGGGGTCGCAGACCACCGAGACCATCCGTCACACCGACGGTTCGCGCGATATCTTTATTTCGGGCGTTGCCGACAAGGACTACGCCTCGCAGCATGTCGTGACCGACACGTCGGGCCACAGCATCCTGATCGAGCAGTTCCGCACTGATGGATCGCTGCTCTTGACACAAAGCATCGACATGAACGGCGTCAGGACGCTGGATCGGTACGATGCCAGCATGCACCTTGTCGAGGAGACGGTGACGCAGACCGATGGGGCCTACCAACAGTCGACCTACGCGGCGGACGGCAGCCTGGCCGCGGAGATCTTGCGTCATGCCGACGGCTCACGTGATGTCTTCAATTTCAATTTCGTCGACAAGCCCTATGCGTCGCAGCATGTTCTTAGTGACGCCGCCGGCCACAGCCTTTTGGTGGAACAGTTCCGTGACGACGGCTCGCTTTGGCTGAAGCAGATGGTGGATGCCGCGGGCGTCAAGACGCTCGATCTCTATGACACTGCCGGGCACGTGACCCTGCAAACGGTGACTCAGACCGACGGCAGCTACGTCCAGTCGAACTATGACCCCGACGGCGGGCTGACGGTGCAGACCACGCGGCACGCCGACGGCACCCGCGAGGTCGATACCTACCAAATCCAGAGCCAGGCTTATTCGGCCAAGCATGACCTTCTCGACACCGCGGGGCACCGGCTCGCGACCACCTACGACAACAACGACGGCTCGCACACGATGTCCGCTGCCGTGCCAGGCGTCACCCTGGCCTCGACCGCCGGCAAGGATATCATGAACAGCGCCGGTGGCGACACCTTCGTCTTCAAGGAAGCCTCGGGTCACGACGTCATCAACCATTTCAGAGCGGGCGAGGGGCCCGGCCACGATGTCCTGCAGATCGATTCCTCGGTCGCCAGCGACGTCTCGCACCTCGCAGTCCACCTTGTTGGGCACGACACCGTCATCGATCTCGGCCATGACGCCTCGATCACGCTGACCGGCGTCACGGCACCGCTCACGCAGCATGATCTCCTGATCGTCTGACAGACGCCTCTTTCGGGCCCTTGTTTGTTGCGGCCGCCCCGCCTAACTGAAGGCGGCCGGACAACAGGCAAGGGAGGGCTACGATGGCATCCGACGGCAAGACTGGGCTTCAGCTTCGTTCGTTGAGCGGCGAGCTGGAAATTTCGCTTGTAGAGGTGCCAATCCCCGAACCCGGCCCGGACGAGATCGTGGTCCGCGTCGAGGCCACGCCGATCAATCCGTCCGACCTCGGGCTCCTGATCGGCCCTGCCGACCCCTCGACCGCCAAGGCTTCCGGTACCAAGGAATTTCCGGTTATCTCCGCCAAGGTGCCGCAAGCGGCGCTTGGCGGGCTTGCGGCGCGGCTCGACCAGTCGATGCCGGTCGGCAACGAAGGCGCCGGCGTCGTCGTGAAGACCGGATCGTCTGACGCGGCGAAGGCGCTGCTCGGCAAGACGGTCGCGCTGCTCGGCGGCGCGATGTATGCGCAATATCGGCTGGCGCGGGCGAAGGACGTGCTGGTGCTGCCCGAGGGCACCACGGCTGCGGAAGGCGCCTCCTGCTTCGTCAATCCGCTGACGGCGCTCGGCATGACCGAGACCATGCGGCGCGAGGGCCACAAGGCGCTGGTGCATACCGCGGCCGCCTCCAATCTCGGCCAGATGCTGAACAAGATCTGCCTCAAGGACGGCATTCCCCTGGTCAACATCGTGCGCAACAAGGCGCAGGCCGACATCCTGCACAAGATCGGCGCCAAGTACGTCGTCGATTCCTCCGCGCCGACATTTATCGACGATCTCACCAATGCGCTGGTCGAGACCGGCGCCACCATCGCCTTCGATGCGATCGGCGGCGGCAAGCTCGCCGGCCAGATCCTCAATGCGATGGAAGTCGCGATCAACAAGACCGCCAAGGAATACAGCCGCTACGGCTCGGCCGTGCACAAGCAGGTCTATGTCTATGGCAGCCTCGACACCGGACCGGTCGAATTGCCGCGCGGCTTCGGCATGGCGTGGGGCGTCGGTGGCTGGCTCCTGACCTATTTCCTGCAGAAGCTGCCGCCGGCGGATTTCGCAAGGTTGCGTCAGCGTGTGGTCGACGAACTCAAAACGACCTTTGCAAGCCACTACACGCAGGTGGTGTCGCTGCCGGAAGCGCTGTCGCTTTCCAACATCGCCATCTATGCCAAGCGCGCAACCGGCGAGAAATTCCTGATCAATCCGAATAAGTAGCGTCGTAGCCCGGGTGAAGCGCCAGCGTAACCCGGGACCTTCCTAGACGTTGATGCAGATGCCCCGGGTTGCGGGTTCCGCTCCACCCGGGCTACGGGCGCCACATTTCCCGCCAGGCTCATTTCCGCGAACGCTGTGTTTCTGCAATTGCATGTTCCATGCACTTGCATTCTTTTCGGCGTGGCGGCTTAAGTCCCCCGTCGAACTCCTCGATCAAAGGGAAACCAAATGGCCTACACCGTCGTCACCATCGCAGGCAGCCTGCGCAAGGAGAGCTTCTCGCTGAAGATCGCTCGCGCGCTTGCCAAGCTTGCGCCGTCCTCGCTGAAGCTCGACGTCATCACGCCAGCCGGCATTTCCTTCTTCAACCAGGACCTGGAGGCCAACCCTCCGGCCGACTGGCTGGCGTTCCGGGAGAAGCTGCAGCAGTCGAACGGCATCCTGTTCGTGACGCCGGAATACAATCGCTCGATCCCGGGCGTGCTGAAGAACGCCATTGATGTCGGCTCGCGCCCCTATGGCAAGAGCTCGTTCAACGGCAAGCCGGTCGGCATCGTCAGCAATTCGCCGGGGCCGCTCGGCGGCGTGTTGGCCGCCAAGCACCTGCAGAACATTCTTCCGGGGATTACGGGGCCGATCCTGCAGCAGCCGGAGATCTATCTGAATGCGATCGGCGACGCCTTCGACGCCAATGGCGAGGTCACCAAGGACGCGCTGCGGCAGGTGCTGCAGCAGTATATCGACGCGTTCGCGGCGCACGTTGAAAAGCACAACAAGTGATTTCGTTTTAGGAGTCCATTAACCGCGGCGTCCCAAGCTGCGGCATGGTCTCCCGCACGCGCCTCAAGTCGATCCTGACCGGGCTCGCCCTCTACACGATGGCGGCCCTGATGATCGGCTATTTCGGCGTCAATGCCTATACCGGCAAATACGGCCTGAACGCGCGGCAGGAGCTCGACCAGGAGATCATCGCGCTAACCTCCGAGTTGCAGCGGCTGAAGAAGGAACGCGCTGAGGGCGAGAAGCGTGTCGCGTTGCTCCGGTCCGAAAGCCTCGACCCCGACATGCTGGATGAGCGCGCCCGCTACCAGCTCGATTACGCCAGCCCGCGCGACCTGGTGCGGATCAGCAGGCCGAACTAGAGCATTTTTCGGTTCTGATTGAATCAGAACCGAAGCTCTAGATTCTTGTTTTGACGCGTTTTCTTTACGCGAACCGGCGTCCACCCTCGGATCGAGTCCGAGGGCATGCTTCGCTTGAAAACGCTCTAATTGTCGAGTCGTCCCAACTGCCGTAAGGTGGAAGCGCTTCGAGCGCAGTAGCCCCGTTGGGGCAAAAAGAACGCATCAAACGCCGGCGAGCCCCGCGATGGCGGTCCAGCTCCTACCGTGACTGACTTTGACGAAGGTCAAGCAAGCCATGGTCCGCAGGCCCTATATTATTGGGTTAAGGGAGGAGTATCAGCGGGATGAAGGAGCTCAAGCTCGCTCATCATGCGGCCCGTGTCGAGGTCGCGATCGAATCCGGCCAGGCCGCGCGATCCGCGCTGGTGGCGTCATGGCGACGGTCTTCCCGATTGCATCAGCTTGATCCCGCCGGCACACGGCCGCCGCAACGGCTGACCGAGGCTGAGTTCCAACAGGCGCGGGAGCGCATCGCGCCGCTATTGCGCGCGGCGCAAGCCAGCATGGATCGGCTGTACCAGGCGGTGGGTGCCGCCGGCTGTTGCGTGCTGCTCGCCAATCACGATGGTATTCCGCTGGAACGGCGCGGGCATGCGGCTGATGATTCCACCTTCGAGGAGTGGGGCTTGTGGACGGGGGCGATCTGGAACGAGGAGCATGAGGGTACCAATGGGATCGGCACCTGCCTGATCGAGCAGCGCGTCCTGACCATTGACCGCGAACAGCATTTCTTCACCCGCAACACGCTGCTGAGCTGCACCGCAGCCCCGATCTATGACGAGCATGCAAGGCTCGTCGGCGTGCTCGATGTGTCCTCGTGCCGTGCCGACCGCACTGATGCCTTTGCCAGCCTGATTGCGCTCGCGGCGGGCGAAGCGGCGCGGCGGATCGAGGCCGAGCTGTTCCGCAACGCCTTTGCGAATGCCCGGATCGTGCTGACGCCGCCGACCGAGGCCCATGGCGGCGGCTTGCTCGCGATCGACGGCGACGACCTCGTGATCGGCGCCACGCGTTCGGCGCGGCTCGCCCTGGGTATCCCGCCCGACCGCGCCCTCCGGCCGGTTCCGGCCGCCGACCTGCTCGATGGCCGGGCAGGGCGCTGCGAGCACCTCGGCGACGCGCAGCGTGCGGCCCTGCAGCGGGCGCTGGCGCGGGCACAGGGCAATGTCTCGGCCGCGGCGAAAGCGCTCGGCGTCAGCCGCGCCACCTTGCACCGCAAGCTGAAGCGCTTCGACCTCAAGGGGCATTAAGGCGGAACCGCGCGATTCGGCGCTGACGGTGGACGCTGTGTGTGGAACACGGGATGATTGGCCGTGTGGCGCTCGACGGGCTGTGATCAGGTTGATAAGCCCCTCTCCGCAAGGAGAGTTTGAGTCGGGACATGACCGTTGCGATCGAGATGGGGCACACGACAGCCGGCGCCCCGGCTGTTCTGGATCTCGAGGAATTGCTGGCGACCCGCCTCTTGGTGCAGGGCAATTCAGGCTCCGGCAAATCCCATCTGCTGCGTCGGCTGCTCGAACAGAGTGCCGCCTGGGTGCAGCAGGCCATCATCGACCCCGAAGGCGACTTCGTGACGCTGGCCGATCGTTTCGGTCACCTCGTGATCGATGCCGAGGACCATACCGAGCGCGGCCTGCAGGTTGCCGGCGAGCGGGCGCGCATCCATCGCGTCTCCACGGTACTCAATCTGGAGGGACTGGACGCAGAGAACCAGATGCGCCGCGCCGCCGCCTTCCTCGGCGGACTGTTCGACGTCGAGCGCGACCATTGGTACCCGATGCTTGTGGTGGTGGATGAGGCGCAGCTCTTCGCGCCGGCGATCGCCGGGGAAGTGTCGGACGAAGCGCGCAAGCTCTCGCTCGGCGCCATGACCAACCTCATGTGCCGTGGCCGCAAACGTGGGCTTGCGGGGATCATCGCGACCCAGCGACTTGCGAAGCTCGCCAAGAACGTCGCGGCCGAGGCCTCCAATTTCCTCATGGGCCGGACTTTCCTTGATATCGACATGGCGCGTGCCGCCGATCTTCTCGGCATGGAGCGGCGGCAGGCGGAGGCCTTCCGGGACCTGGAGCGCGGACAATTCATGGCGCTGGGTCCGGCACTGTCCCGCCGTCCGCTAGGGCTGCGCATTGGCGCGACGGATACCCACGCGCGCAATGCGACGCCGCGCCTGCTGCCGCTGCCGGAAGCGACGCTGGAAGATGCGCGCGCCGTGATCCTCGCAGCGCCGCCGCCCGAGGCTGGCCGGCCGCAGCGCCGGCCGGCGCCGGATCTTCTCGAGCAACTCAGGGCGGCGAAGTCCGCGGTCCCGGATATCAGCCCCGAGGCGATCGAGCTGCCAATCAGCGACGAGGAGCTGGCCGAGCGGCGCGAGCAGGTGGACCGGATCCTGAGCGCGGTCCTGGCAGAGCCCGATGCGGGCTTCCGCGCCATCGGCGTGCTCTATCAGGAGTTCGTGGTCCGCTGCCGGATCGAGGGTCTCGGTTCGGCCGTGCCGGACCTGAATGACTTCCGCCGCATGCTGACGCGCGCCCGCGCCGGGCTCGGCTCCGATCTGGTCGAGGATGACGCATGGCAGGATGTCTCGCTTCGCGCCTCCATTTTGCCGGAGGACATGCAGGGCGTCTTCATGATGATCGCTCGCGCGGCGAAGGAGGGCTGGCCGTGCCCCAGCGATGCAGCGATCGCGCGCGCCTATGGCTCGCACTCGCTCCGCCGCGCCCAGCGCCTGCTGACCTATATCGAGGATCAGGGCCTGATCGTCTGCCAGCTTGACGGTGCAGGTCGGCGGATCGTGACGCTCGTCGAGCTGGCCTGGGCGACCGCCCCAGGCGGCCCGAATGCCGAGGAACTGCCGGCGGAGCAAAGCTGCAGCACTGCGTCGCTGTGATGCGACGATCGGGCTGGGCTTTCTTGTCGGCCCCCTACCTGATAGTGTGAAGTTATGAGGCTCGATTGGCGACTGCCTTTGAAGGCGGGATACGCTGTTGATTGCGGTTGGGCCTAACCGTCGTACCCGGAATCGGCAGTATCGATTGAAACGGTGAAACTCGTTCGCTGCGAGTAACCTATGGGCAACGTCGGGTTTGCGACACGCGTACCGTTATCGCATGATTTCCACCATCCGGGCATGACCTGGATTCCAGGCGGCACATTCCGGATGGGGACAGACAATTGATGAATGGAAGCATCCTTAGGCGCTCTCCTTACTGCCTGTCGAACGATGCAAGGTGTAGCGGATTTGATGCCAGTCATGCCTTCGGTCGACCAACTCGGTCGTATCATCGCCACTGTCGCAGCTCCGGCGTTCCTTCTTGGAGCCGTCGCCGCCTTTATCTCTGTGCTCGTTTCCCGGATCAACCGGATCATCGATCGCGCGCAGTTTATTCACGGCATTCCTGACGATGATTCCTCCAAATCATTCCTCAAGGCTGATTTGCCCCGCCTCAAACGGCGGGCCGCGCTTCTGAACAGGGCGCTGTTCTGCGCTGTTGTCTCGGGAATTCTCACGGCGCTCATCATCATTGTCGCTTTCGTCAGCGCGATGTTCGATCTGGCGCACGAGTACGGGGTCGCGCTGTTGTTCATCGGCGCGCTCGTCCTGTTTTGCCTGTCTCTGATCGACTTGGCGCGCGAGACGCGAATTTCCCTTCATGACAACGATCTGCGCGGGTAGGCCCAAAGGCCATCCCGTCAACGGCGTTTGCGTAATCGTGGGCTGCGCCGTCATCGCATCACTCGGAGACATATGGTCGCTGCTCCCTTGCGACGCGCAGCTTGACATGCAGTAAAATTACTGCATGTTGATCTCGGTGGACGACGACCAACTCGACAATGTCTTCAAGGCGCTCGGCGATCCCGTGCGTCGCCGCATCCTTGATCGCCTGGCGAAGCGTCCCGGGCAGTCCTTGTTTGAGATCTGCGCTTCGTCGGTCGCAGAGGATGGCAGAAGCCTGTCGCGACAAACGATCTCGCAGCACCTCGACATGCTGGAGCGGGCTGGGCTGGTCCAGACGCATTGGAGCGGGCGCACCAAGATGCATAGCTTCGACACTGCGCCTCTGCGGAAAGCAGCCGATGCCTGGCTCAACAAGCATCTGAAAAAAGGGAGTGGAACATGAGGATCTATGTCATGAGCGTCTTCGTTGACGATCAGGCCAAAGCCCTGGATTTCTACACGGAGAAGCTGGGCTTCATCGTCAAGCACGACATCCCGCTCGGTGGCGATCATCGCTGGTTGACTGTTGTGTCGAAGGAGGCGCCGGAAGGAACCGAACTCCTGCTTGAGCCGAGTGAGCACCCTGCCGTCGGGCCATACAAATCTGCGCTCGTGAACGATGGGATTCCTGCAGCGTCGTTCAAGGTGGATGATCTCGAAAAGGAATTCGAGCGGTTGCGCCAGCTTGGTGTCGAATTCACGGTACAGCCGATGGATGCTGGCCCCGTCAGAATGGCTGTCTTCGATGATACATGTGGCAATCTCATTCAGCTCGTCGAAATGGTCGACGGAAGGTGAGGGCGGCAACGTCAACGGCGCGGCCTCACATATCGGCTACGGGTCGGAAGCGGCGAAGCCTAGCGCATGTCATACCCGATCTGTCGTCGGCGGCAGGTGTTCGAGCCGGTTCTGGCGGCGTCGGGCTCCTTTGACGCGCGTGAAATGAAGGAACCTTCACTACAGCTCCAATGTTACACTCACCCGAGCGCGCGAGACGCATAGCATCAGCCGGTCCTGCCGCTTCGACGTCGGCAACACCTTGTCGCGATGCAGGACAATACCGTCGCGATAGCCACATTCGCAGGAGCCGCAGACGCCCATCTCGCAGGACGACGGCAGCGGGAAATCATGCTCGCGCAGCACATCGAGCAACGACTTGTCCGCAGGCACCAGAATCCGCTGCCCGGTGGACGCCACGGTGGCTTCGAACGGCTCGGGCTTGAAGTTCTCATCCACCGTCATCTGAAAATGTTCGCAGTGAATCTGCTCCTCGGACCATTCCGACAGCGACGACTGCACGGCATCAAGCAACCGTTGCGGTCCACAGATGTAGACGTGGGTGCCGGGACTGGGCGGACCGATCACCGCCGGATCGAACCGTTCGCCGTGTTTAGAGAACCAGCACTGCAGGTGATTGCCGCAGACCTGCGCCAGTTCAGCGAGCAGCGGCGCCTCCGACGGCGACCTCGCACAATAGTGGAGCGTAAATGCCTTGCCCCACTGCTTCAGGCTGCGCGCCATCGCTAGCAATGGCGTGATGCCGATCCCGCCCGCGATCAGGACATAGCGTTCTCCGTCCGACATTAGAGGAAGATTGTTGCGCGGCGCGGAGATGTGGACCTCGCAGCCCTCCTTCAGCGTCTGATGCGCCCACACCGAGCCGCCACGGCCGTTCGCCTCCCGTTTGATGGCGATCTCGTAGCGCGCGGTGTCGGCCGGATCGCCACACAGGGAGTATTGCCGCACGCGCCCGTCGGGCAGGCGCATATCCACATGGGCACCCGCGCTCCATTCAGGCAGAGCGGGCCGCAGGGGATGAACGAGCTTCAGGTGAACAACGTCCGGTGTCGAGAAGCTCAGCTTCTCGACACGCAGCTTCATGATCAAACGTGCTGTCATGGGCTGAGCAACTCGATCTCGTCGCCTGGGCGGATGATGCCGCCGCGCTCGATGCCGCAGTTCAGTCCGGAGCGATTGTAGAGCGGGAGGAAGACCGGCAGACCCAAAAGCTCTTCCAGGTACTTGCACGGAAAGTTTAGCCGCCCGCCGCGCAGGATCACGTCGCCGACGCGAAAGCGCCTCCCGACGAGATGGTTCAGCGGCACGCCCTTCACTGTCAGATTGCGGCGGTGGTCGCGCGGCTCCAGCGCGATCGGCCCCTGCTGCAACGGAGGATCGTTGCGGGAGAGCGCATCCAGCGCTTCCTGCTCGATCAGCGTGACCTCGCGCACATCGGGCTTCGGCGAATAGGTGCCGAGACCGTTATAGTAGCGGTCGCCGACGATTCCCCGCCCGGCCACGCATTCCGCTTCGGCAAGCTCTTCCATCTCGTAGCTGGCGCTTGGCGCGACGTGGATGTGCAGCAGGACGCCGCGCCACTGCGTGGCGCCGCCGTCTTTGATGATGGCGACCGAACCTGCGGGATGCGCGAACGCCTCGATCATTTTCGGCGGCGGCCGCTCTGGCGAATGCATGTTCACGGCTCATCCTTTCGTGCGTAGCGCAATGGCTTCGACTTCCACCAGCGCATCCTTCGGAAGCCGCGCGACCTCGATGGTCGAGCGCGCCGGAGGCGCATTGCTGAAGAACTCGGCGTAGATCCCGTTCATCACGGCGAAGTCGTCCATGTTCTTCAGGAACACCGTGGTCTTGACGACGCTCTCGAAGGAAGCGCCGCCTGCTTCCAGCACCGCGGACAAATTGGCCAGCGACTGGCGTGTCTGCTGTTCGATGCCCTCCGGAATCGTCCCGCTTACAGGATCGATCGGAAGCTGCCCGGACGCAAACACGAGCTGGTCGGTGCGCACGGCCTGCGAGTACGGACCCGCAGCGGGCGCGGCTTTGTCGGTGCTGACGAGGAATTTGGTGGTCATGTGGTCTTCGCTTTCTTTTTCTGACGTTCGAGTCCGGGTCTATCCCGCGAGAAATTCCTCGCGGTTCATGTTGGCTTTGCGTGCGCGCTGATACTCGATGATGCGCGCGGTTTCGCTGGCGACGGCTTCACCCAGCATGCGCTGGATGATGTGCAGCGTGGTGTCGATGCAGAGCGATACGCCTCCGCCCGTCACCACCGCACCGCTGTCGACGATGGGAGCCTCCTGCGCATCGATCTGCGGATACGTGCTGCGCATCCGCCCGAGCGGTGACACCTCCGGTGGTACGATCGCGCGTTTCGTGGTGGCGGCGATGCCGTCGAGCACGCCGCTGGCCGCGAGGATCATGCCGCCCGTGCATACGGACGCCACCTGCGTCGAGGCATGGACGCGCCTGACATAGTCGAGCGTTGCCTCCGACGCGGCCTGCTGCTCCCACCCCGGACCGCCGGTCACGATGACGACATCGCACACCGGAGCATTGTCGATGCCGAACTGCGCGATGACGTCGAGACCATTGGACAGGCGGATGATGCCCGCCTTCGGTGCGATGGTGCAGATGCGGATGCGAGGAGCGATCCGGCGTGCCATGGACAGCACGCCGAAGGTTGCGAGATCAATCGGCTCGACGCCGTCGTAGATGAAGATGCCAAACAGCATGGAGCTTTTCCGCTTCAGCCGATAGTTTCATCCTTGGTTTCCCGCGCGGCAAAGGCCGCCCACAGCGTCAGGATGGCGATGCCGATCATCATCACCGAGACGCCCGTGGTGCCGCCGAAGTAACCGACCAGCGCCGTAGCGATGATCGGCGAGAATCCGCCGCCGATGGCGGCCGCCGTGCGCCGCTGTAGCGAACCCGCGGCCCGAACAGTTCGGGAAAGTAGCTGGATTCCAGTCCGAACATCATGCCGTGCCCGAAATTCATGGCGATGATGATGGCCAGCGTCACCGTGGCGACGCTCTTGGTTTCCAGCATCCAGAACAGGGGAAACGCGAAAGCGATGGTGAACACTGCGCCGAGCATGAAGAACACGCGGCGACCGATCTTGTCCGACAGCCAGCCGAACAGAGGCAGCGTGATCAGCTCGAACAATGCGGCATACATCACCGCATCGAGCATCATCTGCTTGGGCAGCGCCAGTGTCGTTGTGGCGTACACGACCACGAACACCGTGAGCATATAGACCCAGGACACTTCGGACAGCTTCAGGCCGACGGCGATGAGGAATGTCTTGAAGTTTTTGCCGAGAGCCTCGCCGAACGGGTTCTTCGAGAACGAGTCGGTGGCCTTCATCTTCTCGAAGACCGGCGTCTCCGGAACCCGCGAGCGGATGAACGTACCTAGCGCGAGCAGCAGGACGCTGGCCAGGAACGGAATGCGCCAGCCCCACGCCTGGAAGTCGGCCTCGGGAAGCTTCGTCGCCAGCGCAAACACCAGCGTCGCCAGCACCAGGCCGATGGGAAAACCGATCTGCACGAAGCTGCCGTAGAAGCCGCGCTTGTCGGCGGGCGAATGCTCGATGACCATCAGCGAGGCGCCGCCCCACTCGCCGCCAAGGCCGATGCCTTGAATGATGCGCAGCAGGATCAGGAGGATGGGGGCGAGCACACCGATGGAGGCGTAGTTCGGCAGCAATCCGATGCAGAACGTGCTGAGGCCCATGATGAACATCGTGAGCACGAGCATCGACTTGCGTCCCATCCGGTCGCCAAAGTGCCCGAACAGCGCGCCGCCTAGCGGGCGGGCCACAAAGCCGACGGCGTAAGTGCCGAGCGCGGCAAGCGTTCCCGTCAGCGGATCAATGGTCGGAAAGAACGCCTTATTGAACACGAGCGCCGCAGCGGTCGCATAGATCAGGAAGTCATACCACTCAATGATGGTGCCGACGCTGCTCGCAATCACGATCGATCGCATCTTGGAGCCAGCCGTTCGGGTGTCAGATATGGTCGCAGCAATGCTCATTTCCAACTCCTCAAAAAACCCCGGGAACACATTTCCCGTTTATGAGAGGTTTTTCCAAAGTAGTGGATGCAAGCGGTGTGCCGGAATTCTTCCGCCGAAAACGCTGAGCTTTTTCGCAAGCTCGAATGCTTTGATGAATTTGGAAGCTGCTGGCGCTCAAAAAAGCCCGCAAATTCGGCGCTGCATGCGATTGCGGCAAGGCGCCCGCGACCGCGCGCCGACGCCCATCAATTGACCGAAGTGACTGAAAAAGCGGCTCTGGCCGCAGCATCGGTCACGGCGGATCACGTCGCGGTTAGAAGATTAGTTTCCACTTCAGTGGATCACGATCGTACCTTCGCGGTGTCGATCACGAGGAAATACTCGCACGGCGTCTTGCCGAGATTGAGGAATGAATGGTCGGCATCCGCCTGGAAATAAAGCGAATCCCCCTGATTGAGATTGACGCGCTGATCGCCGATCGAGACCCGCATCCGTCCGCGCAGCACGAAGATGTACTCCTCCACGCCCCGACGATGGGCCACGAAGTTTCCGGTGTCCGCTTCCGGCGGTAGCGTGTTGAGCACCCAGTCGATCCCGCGCCCGGGAAGCACGGGAGAAATACACCGCCGCAGGAAGCCGGATTCCTCGTCCCTCAGGATCGGCTGGCGGGCGGCCGGGATATAAACGATTTCGCGTTCGACCGCGGGCGCCATCAGTTGCGAGAACGTGACGCCCAGCGCTTCCGCCAGCTTGGACAGGATCACGGTGGAGGGAACCGTCTCGCAGCGCTCGATCTTGGAGATCATGGAGCGGCTGACACCGGATGCCTCGGCGAGCTGTTCGAGCGAGAAGTTGTTCTTCTTCCGGAAATGACGAATCTCTTCGGCGAGAACCGAAAGCTGAGAACTGTCACTGGGATCTAAAGTGCTCAAACCGGTAATCCTTTTGATGAGCACTACTCTTACGGATTCAGAGTGGTAAGGGCAATCTGGAGGTTGGATGGGGGCAGTCGCTGTCCTTGTGGTTTATCTGCGCTTCGAGAGAAGTTTCTGGAAGCTCACGCAGCCCTGTCGTCCTCCAGAATGAAACGCGGCGGTCCCTCCGCTGCGAGTGTCGCAAATCTGCGACAGGTCGGTGCCGTGTTCTGATGTCACCCCGCTGACATCCTTGCTTCCGCCCGACATGTTTTTCCTGCCGTCGCGCGGCATGAGCCGGCGATGGTCAGCAATCAAACAATAGCGGGAGTGAAGCATGAACAAGCCTGAATTCCTCACGACATCGACGAACCCGTTCGCGGAGCGGTACGACAATTTCATCGGCGGCAAATGGGTCGCGCCGCGCGCGGGCAAGTATTTCGACAACGCCTCGCCGGTGACCGGCAAGGTGGTCTGCAAGATCGCGCGCTCGGATGCGCAGGACATCGAGCTCGCGCTCGATGCCGCACATGCTGCCAAGGACGCCTGGGGACGCTCCAGCGTCGCGGAGCGGGCCAACATCCTCAACCGGATCGCCGACCGCATGGAGGAGAACCTGGAGCGGCTCGCGATCGCCGAGACCTGGGACAACGGCAAGCCGATCCGCGAGACCCGCGCTGCCGACGTGCCGCTCGCGATCGATCATTTCCGCTACTTCGCCGGCGTCGTGCGCGGGCAGGAGGGGAGCCTCGCCGAGATCGACCACGACACGGTGGCCTATCACTTTCACGAGCCGCTTGGTGTGGTCGGCCAGATCATCCCGTGGAACTTCCCGCTTCTGATGGCGTGCTGGAAGCTGGCGCCTGCGCTGGCCGCCGGCAATTGCGTGGTGTTGAAGCCCGCCGAGCAGACCCCGGCCTCAATCATGGTGTGGATCGAGCTCATTGCCGACCTGCTGCCTGCCGGCGTGCTCAACATCGTCAACGGCTTCGGGTTAGAGGCTGGCAAGCCGCTGGCGTCGAGCCCGCGGATCGCCAAGATCGCCTTCACGGGCGAAACCACGACAGGCCGGCTGATCATGCAGTATGCCAGCCAGAACCTGATCCCGGTCACGCTTGAGCTCGGCGGCAAGTCACCGAACATCTTCTTCAAGGACGTGGCGGCGGAAGATGACGATTTCCTCGACAAGGCGATCGAGGGCTTTGTGATGTTCGCGCTGAACCAGGGCGAGGTCTGCACCTGCCCGAGCCGCGCGTTGGTGCAGGAAGATATCTATGAGCGCTTCATGGAGAAGGCGCTGAAGCGCGTTGCGGCGATCGAGCAGGGCGACCCGCGCAATCCCGCCACCATGATCGGCGCCCAGGCCTCGAACGAGCAGCTCGAGAAGATTCTTTCCTACATCGATATCGGCAACAAGGAAGGGGCCAAGCTCCTGACCGGCGGTGCGCGGGCCATGCTTGGCGGCGATCTCGAAGGCGGCTTCTACGTCCAGCCCACCGTGTTCGAGGGCAACAACCGGATGCGGATCTTCCAGGAGGAGATTTTTGGACCGGTCGTGTCGGTCACCACGTTCAAGACCGATGAGGAGGCGCTCGCCATCGCCAACGACACGCTCTACGGCCTCGGCGCCGGCGTCTGGAGCCGCGATGCCAATCGCTGCTACCGCTTCGGGCGGGCGATCCAGGCCGGCCGCGTCTGGACCAACTGCTACCACGCCTATCCGGCGCACGCGGCGTTCGGCGGCTACAAGCAGTCGGGCATCGGCCGCGAGACCCACAAGATGATGCTCGACCACTACCAGCAGACGAAGAATCTCCTGGTCAGCTACAGCCCCAAGAAGCTCGGCTTCTTCTAATTCCGCGGCGTGATGACGGCGCGAGGTCCGCCCGCGCCGTCATCACGCAATGAAATTCCGAACAAACGCAATCGCTAGCAATATTTTGATTCACGCTGCACTGCGGCATAGCAATTGCTGTGCGACATCACGCAATCCTTCCACGGCCGTTTGAGTTGGGATAGAGAGGGCCAAATCATCCCTCTCATCCGGAAATGCCATGGCCGCACCCAAGAAAAGCGTCACGAAGGACTCAGGGCAGGAGAAGGGGGACGGCTCCCCGCCGGAATTCACCAAGGAGCAGGAACTCAAGGCGCTGCGCGACATGCTGCTGATTCGGCGCTTCGAGGAGAAGGCCGGCCAGCTCTATGGCATGGGCGCGATCGGCGGCTTCTGCCATCTCTATATCGGCCAGGAGGCCGTCGTCGTCGGCATGCAGATGACCCTGAAGAAGGGTGACCAGGTCATAACGGGCTACCGGGACCATGGGCACATGCTGGCCTGCGGCATGGATGCCAAGGGCGTGATGGCCGAGCTGACCGGACGCCGCGGCGGCTATTCCAAGGGCAAGGGCGGCTCCATGCACATGTTCAGCGTGGCCGAGCATTTCTACGGCGGCCACGGCATCGTCGGCGCGCAGGTCTCGCTCGGCACCGGGCTCGCCTTCGCCAACCGTTACCGGGAAAACGATTTCGTGAGCCTGGCCTATTTCGGCGACGGCGCCGCCAACCAGGGCCAGGTCTATGAAAGCTTCAACATGGCTGAGCTGTGGAAGCTGCCGGTAGTCTACATCATCGAGAACAATCGCTATGCCATGGGCACCTCGGTGACGCGCTCCTCGGCGCAGACCGATTTCTCCAAGCGCGGCATCTCCTTCAACATCCCGGGCCGGCAGGTCGACGGCATGGACGTGCGCGCGGTGAAGGCGGCAGGCGAGGAGGCGGTCGCCTGGTGCCGCGCCGGCAAGGGCCCCTATATCCTGGAAATGCAGACCTACCGCTATCGCGGCCACTCGATGTCCGATCCGGCCAAGTACCGGACCCGCGAGGAGGTGGAGAAGGTCCGCCATGACCAAGACCCGATCGAGCAGGTCCGCAACCGTCTGCTCGCTGCCGATGTCAGCGAGCAGGACTTGAAGTCGATCGATGCCGAGGTGCGCGATATCGTCAATGCCGCCGCCGACTTCGCCCAGCACGATCCCGAGCCCGATCCGTCCGAGCTCTACACCGACGTCTACCGCTAAGCGCAGACTGAAAACGAAAGAGTTATCCGGGAGCAGATATGCCCATTCAAGTTCTCATGCCTGCGCTGTCGCCCACGATGGAGAAGGGCAACCTCGCCAAATGGCTGAAAAAGGAAGGCGAGCCGATCAAGTCGGGTGACGTCATCGCCGAGATCGAGACCGACAAAGCCACCATGGAGGTCGAGGCCACCGATGAGGGCACGCTCGGCAAGATCCTGATCCCGGAAGGCACCGCCGACGTCGCCGTCAACACGCCGATCGCGACCATCCTGGCCGACGGCGAAAGCGCCGCCGATCTCGCCAAGGCCGCCAGCCCTGCCAAGCAGGAGAAGGCCGCCGAGTCGGCGCCCCCGGCGCAGGCCAAGGCCGAAGCGCCTGCGCCCAAGGCAGAAGAGAAAGTGCCGGCCGCACCGAAGGCGGTCAGCGAGCCCGAGGCGGAGGTGCCCGCCGGCACCGAGATGATCACCCAGACCATCCGCGAAGCGCTACGCGACGCCATGGCGGAGGAGATGCGGCGCGATCCTGATGTCTTCCTGATCGGCGAAGAGGTCGCCGAATATCAGGGCGCCTACAAGGTGAGCCAAGGACTGCTGCAGGAGTTCGGCGCGCGGCGCGTGATCGATACGCCGATCACCGAGCATGGCTTTGCCGGCATCGGCATCGGCGCGGCGATGGCCGGCCTGAAGCCTATCGTCGAGTTCATGACCTTCAACTTTGCCATGCAGGCGATGGATCAGCTCATCAACTCCGCCGCCAAGACGCTCTATATGTCCGGTGGCCAGATGGGCTGCTCGATCGTGTTCCGCGGGCCGAACGGCGCCGCCGCCCGCGTCGCCGCGCAGCACAGCCAGGACTATTCGTCCTGGTACTCGCACATTCCGGGCCTCAAGGTGGTCGCGCCGTTCTCGGCCGCCGACTACAAGGGCCTGCTCAAGGCCGCTATCCGCGATCCCAATCCGGTGATCTTCCTCGAGAACGAGGTGCTGTACGGCCATTCCGGCGAGGTGCCGAAGCTCGACGACTATATCGTGCCGATCGGCAAGGCGCGGGTCGCGCGGAAGGGCCAGCACGTCACCATCATCTCCTGGTCCAACGGCATGACCTATTCGCTGAAGGCCGCCGACGAGCTCGCCAAGGAAGGCATCGAGGCCGAGGTGGTCGACCTGCGCACGCTGCGGCCGATGGACACCGAGACCATCGTCGAGTCCGTGAAGAAGACCGGCCGTGCGGTGACGGTCGAGGAGGGCTGGCAGCAAAGCGGCGTCGGCGCCGAGGTTGCCGCCCGCATCATGGAGCATGCTTTCGATTATCTGGATGCGCCGGTTACGCGCGTATCCGGCAAGGACGTGCCGATGCCCTACGCAGCCAATCTGGAGAAGATGGCCTTGCCTTCGGTCGCCGAGGTGGTGGAAGCCGCCAAAGCCGTTTGTTACCGGTGACGCATGACGGGCCCGCAGGAACAGCCGCTACCGCCTGACGTGATGGGTCGCGACGACGCGATCGAGGTGCTGCGCGCCTTTGTCGTCGACGGCGGGCTTTCGATCGCCTTCCAGCGCGCCTTCGAGGAGCCGGATATGTGGGGCCTGATGCTGGTCGACATCGCCCGTCATGCCGCACGCGCCTATGCGCGCGAGAGCGAGTACACCGAGGAAGAGGCGCTCGCTCGCATCATCGACATGTTCCAGGCTGAGGTCGCGCGGCCGACCGATCCGGGCAGCACCACGCCGCGATCGAAACAGGGGCATTGATCGTGACCGTCGAGCAATACCACTACGACTTCATGGCGGAGGCGATCCGCGAGGCGGAGATCGGCATCTCCGAGGGCGGTTTGCCGATCGGCGCGGTGCTGACGCGCGACAACAAGATCGTCGCGCGCGGCCATAACCGGCGGATGCAGGAGAAGAACGTCATCCTGCACGGCGAGATGTCGTGCCTGCGCGACGCCGGCCTGATCTCGTTCCATGATACGGTCATGTACACGACGCTGTCGCCATGCTCGATGTGCGCCGGTGCGATCGGATTGTTCAAGCTGAAGCTGCTCGTCATCGGGGAGTCCGTGACGTTCCCGGGCAGCAAGGACATCCTGACGCAATTCGGTATCCCCTTCATCGATCTCGCCGACACGAGGTCGATCGACATGATGAAGAACTGGCGCTCGGATCCCGCCAACGAGCGCACCTGGCAGGGCGATATCGGCAATTGAGGCGTCCTCTGCCCATACCGAACCGCCCAGACGATTCCGGCTGGTTTCCTCACGCGACGGAAGCCGCCATGCAAAAGTTAGCTTTGTGAGGTCACCATGCCCATCAACATCCTGATGCCCGCGCTGTCGCCAACCATGGAGAAGGGCAATCTGGCCAAATGGCTCAAGAAGGAGGGCGACAAGGTCAAGTCCGGCGACGTGATCGCGGAGATCGAGACCGACAAGGCGACGATGGAAGTCGAGGCGGTCGACGAGGGCACCATCGCCAAGATCCTGGTGCCTGAAGGCACGCAGGACGTTCCGGTCAATGACGTGATTGCGGTGCTGGCCGGCGACGGCGAGGACGTGAAGGCGGCCGCAAGCGGCGCCGGAGCTGCGCCGCCGAAAGCCGCTGAGGCGCCTGCCGCAAAGCCCGCTCCGGCACCGGCGCCAGCGCCGGCTCCCGCCCAACCAGCGCCGGCACCGAAAGCTGCTGCGCCTGCGGCAGCACCAGCGCCGCAAGCCGCAGCACCGGCGCCCCGAGGCAACGGTCACGCCCGCATCTTCTCGTCACCGCTGGCACGACGCCTTGCCAAGGAAGCCGGCATCGAGCTCGGGCGCATCAACGGCAGCGGCCCGCACGGCCGCATCGTCGCGCGCGATGTCGAGGAGGCGAGGTCCGGCAAGGGCCTGAAGGCGCCGCCGGCCGCGCCCAGCGCGACGCCGTCCATCGCGCCGTCGATGTCAGACCAGCAGATCCTCGCGCTGTTCGAGCCGGGTTCGTATGAGATCGTGCCGCATGACGGCATGCGCCGCACCATCGCGCAGCGCCTCACCGCGTCGATCCAGCAGATCCCGCATTTCTATCTGACGATCGACTGCGACATCGGCAAGCTGCTCGTCGCGCGCGAGGAGATCAACGCCGCCGCGCCGAAGGACGCCGACAAGAAGCCGCTCTACAAGCTCTCGGTCAATGACTTCGTCATCAAGGCGATGGCGGTCGCGCTGCAGAAGATACCGAACTGCAATGTGAGCTGGACCGAAGGCGGCATGGTCAAGCACAAGCATTCCGACGTCGGCGTTGCGGTAGCGATGCCGGGCGGCCTGATCACGCCGATCATCCGGAGAGCGGAGACCAAGACGCTGTCGGTCATCTCCGGCGAGATGAAGGACTTCGCCGCCCGAGCCCGCTCGCGGAAATTGAAGCCGGAGGAATATCAGGGCGGCACCACGGCAGTCTCCAACCTCGGCATGTACGGCATCAATCACTTCACCGCCGTGATCAACCCGCCGCATGCGACGATCCTGGCCGTCGGCGCCAGCGAGGAGCGCCCCGTGGTGCGGAACGGCAAGATCGAGATCGCCAGCATCATGAGCGTGACGCTGTCCTGCGATCATCGCGCCATCGACGGCGCGCTCGGCGCCGAGCTGATCGGCGCCTTCAAGCAGCTCATCGAAAACCCCGTCATGATGATGGTGTGATGCGTGACCTCCAACGCATTGCTCTATGGTCCCTATGTTCTCGCAATAGCGCTGGCGATTGCTGCGCTGATCGTCCGTGCGCGTGATCTGGCATCGACCACCCAGTTCCGGATGATGCTGGGCGGCGCCGGGCTGCTTGCGCTTGGATGGACCGGATTCCTGGTTGCTCTGGCTAGATCGGATTTGTGATGGCTGACACTTCCTTCGACGTTATCATCATCGGCGCTGGCCCCGGCGGCTACGTCACCGCGATTCGCGCCGCGCAGCTCGGCTTCAAGACCGCTGTGGTGGAGAAGGCCTATCTCGGCGGCATCTGCAACAATTGGGGCTGCATCCCGACCAAGGCGCTGCTGCGCTCGGCGGAAGTCTATCATCTGATGCAGCACGCCAAGGATTACGGCCTGTCGGCGGACAACATCTCGTTCGATCCGAAGGCGGTGGTGCAGCGCTCGCGCAACGTGGTGAAGCGGCTCAACGAGGGCGTCGGCTTCCTGTTCCGCAAGAACAAGATCACGACGATCTGGGGCGAAGCGACGATCGATGCGCCAGGCAAGCTGACGGTCAAGAAGTCTTCCGTCGAGGCGCCGAAGGGCGCGCTCGGCGAGGGCACCTACCAGGCAAAACACATCATCATCGCGACCGGCGCGCGGCCGCGCGTACTGCCGGGACTCGAGCCCGACAAGAAGCTGGTCTGGACCTATTTCGAAGCGATGGTCCCCGACAAGATGCCGAAATCACTGCTTGTGATCGGCTCCGGCGCGATCGGCATCGAGTTCGCCTCGTTCTACCGTACCCTCGGCGCGGAGGTGACGGTCGTCGAAGTGCTGCCGCAGATCCTGCCGGTCGAGGATACCGAAATCGCGAAATTCGCGCACAAGGCGTTCGAGAAGCAGGGCATCAAGATATTCACCAACACAAAGGTGACAAAGCTCGACAAGAAGAGCGACAGCGTGGTCGCGACCATCGACGACGGCAAGGGCAAGCCGCAGACCATGGAGTTTGACCGCGTGATCTCCGCCGTCGGCGTGGTCGGCAATGTCGAAGGCATCGGGCTGGAGAAGCTCGGCGTGAAGGCCGAGCGCGGCATCATCGCGATCGATGGCTTCTGCCGGACCAACGTCCCCGGCATCTATGCGATCGGCGACGTCGCTGGTCCCCCGATGCTCGCGCACAAGGCCGAGCATGAAGGCATCGTCTGCGTCGAGGCGATCAAGGGCCTGCATCCGCACCCGATGGACAAGAACATGATCCCGGGCTGCACCTATTGCTATCCGCAGGTGGCGTCCGTCGGCATGACCGAGGCCAAGGCCAAGGAAGCCGGACGCGACATTCGTGTCGGCCGCTTCCCGTTCGTCGGCAACGGCAAGGCGATCGCGCTCGGCGAGGACCAGGGTATGGTCAAGGTGATCTTCGACAAGAAGACCGGCCAGCTCCTCGGCGCGCACATGGTCGGCGCTGAGGTCACCGAGCTGATCCAGGGCTATGTGATCGCGATGAACCTCGAGACGACAGAAGAAGAGCTGATGCACACCATCTTCCCGCATCCGACACTGTCGGAGATGATGAAGGAAGCGGTGCTGGACGCCTACGGGCGCGTCCTCAACATGTAACGAGAGGGACGGCGAACCGTGAAAGACAACGACAATCTCACCATCGAACGCCCGACCTTCGTCACCCATCTCGAATGCGCGATGGAGGGGGATCACTATCCCGCCGACCAGGTGCACAACCTCTCCAAGGCCGGCAAGCCGCTCTTGGTGCGCTATGACCTCGAGGGCGTGAAGAAGGCGCTGAGCAAGGATGCGCTGAAGCAGCGTCCCGCCGACATGTGGCGCTATCGCGAATTGTTGCCGGTGCGCCAATGCAAGGACATCGTCAGCCTCGGCGAGGTGACGACGCCGTTGATCCGGCTGCCGAAACTCGGCGCCAGGCTCGGCGGCGGCGAGATCATCGTCAAGGACGAGGGGCGGCTGCCGACCGGCTCGTTCAAGGCGCGCGGCCTCGTCATGGCGGTGTCGATGGGCAAGGCGCTCGGCATCAAGCACATGGCGATGCCGACCAACGGCAATGCCGGTGCCGCGCTCGCCGCTTACGCCACCGCCTGCGGCATCAAGACCACGATCTTCTGCCCGGCCGACACGCCGGAAGTGAATGTCAGCGAGATCGAGTTGCAGGGCGCGACCGTTTACCGCGTCAACGGCCTGATCGATGATTGCGGCAAGATCGTCGGCGAGGGCAAGGCCAAGGTCGGCTGGTTCGACACGTCGACCTTGAAGGAGCCGTACCGGATCGAGGGCAAGAAGACGATGGGGCTCGAACTCGCCGAACAACTCGGCTGGGACGTGCCCGACGTGATCTTCTATCCGACTGGCGGCGGCACCGGCCTGATCGGCATGTGGAAGGCCTTTGCCGAACTGGAGGCGATCGGCTTCATCGGCAGCAAGCGCCCGCGCATGGTCGCGGTGCAGGCCTCCGGCTGCGCGCCGATGGTGCGTGCTTTTGAAGCAGGCACCGAGCACGCGACGCGCTGGGAAGACGCGCACACCATCGCCTCCGGCATCCGCGTGCCGCAGGCGATTGGAGATTTTTTAATCCTGCGCGCGGTCCGCGAGAGCAAAGGTTTCGCCATTGCGGTCGAAGACGAGAAGATTTCTGCTGCGCTGAGCGAAGTCGCGCGGGAGGAGGGGCTGTTGCTGTGCCCCGAGGGCGCGGCCACTTACGCGGCCTACAAGCAGAGCCTCGCCGACGGACGCGTCATGAAAAACGATCGCGTGATGCTGTTCAATTGCGCGACAGGTCTTAAGTACCCGCTGCCGCCGGTCACGCGCACGCTCGATCGTTTCAAGCCGATCGACTTCGCGCAATTCTAAGCCGGACATTTTCGAATGGAGTAGGCGATGCGAAAGGTAGTCTTGGCGTTCCTTGCGGTGTTGACATGGTGCGGCGCCGCCGTCGCCCAGAACTATCCTTCGCATCCGATCACTATCATCGTGCCGTTCTCCGCCGGCGGGCCGTCGGATGCGATGGCGCGTATCCTCGCCGAGCGGATGAAGGCCTCGCTAGGAGAGACGCTCCTGATCGAGAACGTCACGGGAGCGGGCGGCTCGATCGGCGTCGGCCGCGCAGTACGCTCGCCGGCGGACGGCTACACGATCTCGTTCGGCCATCTCGGCACGCATGTCGCCAACGGCGCCGTCTACAAGCTCGGCTATGACCTCGTCGCCGATCTCGAACCGGTGGTGCTGTTGCCGAGCAATCCGATGATCATCGTCAGCAAGAACGCGATCCCCGCCAAATCGCTAAGCGAACTCTTGGCCTGGCTGAAGTCGCGACCGTCGCCGCCGACCGCCGGCACTGCGGGCGCCGGCTCCGGCAGCCACATCGCCGGGCTCTATTTCGAGACCGTCTCCGGCATCAAATTGCAATATGTGCCGTATCGCGGCACCGCGCCGGCGTTGAACGATCTCGTTGCGGGGCAGATCGACATCATGATCGATCAGACCTCCAACTCGATCAACCAGGTTCGCGCCGGCACCATCCGCGCCTATGCCGTCACCGACGACAGGCGCGTCGACTCTGCGGCCGAGGTCCCAACCACCGATGAAGCCGGTCTGCCGGGCTTCCACATGACGCTGTGGTCCGGCCTTTGGGTGCCCAAGGGCACGCCGAAGGAGATTGTCGCCAAGCTGAATGCTGCCGCGGTGGAGGCGCTGAACGATCCCGTGGTCGTAAAACAGCTCGAAAACCTCGGCCTGCGCATGCCGCCGAAGAATCAGCTCACGCCCGAAGCCCTCGGCGCCTGGCAGAAGGCCGAGATCGCAAAATGGTGGCCGATGATCAAAGCCGCCGACGTCAAGGTGGATTGACGTTGTAGTCGGTAGCCCGGGTGAAGCGAAGCGCAACCCGGGACAGCTCCATCCACGTGTACGAGCGGCCCCGGGTTACGCTGACGCTCCACCCGGGCTACGAAGCTCGCGCCCTGCCGCATGTGAGATCCTCATCCTGAGGAGCCTGCGAAGCAGGCGTCTCGAAGGATGGCCGCGGGCGAGATCGGGGCCTCATGGTTCGAGACGCGCTGCGCGCTCCTCACCATGAGGGGCTGGTACAGTGCGAGCCGCAAGGGAATCACTGCGCCGCGCCTGCCGGCGCGGTCGCTGCGGCGTTTGTTTCCTGCGTAACCACGCGCTGATCGGTCTTCGTTGCCACCGCCGTGCCGCTGCCAAAGCGCGCGCGGTAGACCAGCAAATTCTCCATCACGCGCTGCACATAGTTGCGCGTCTCGGAGATCGGGATGCGCTCGACCCAATCGACCGGATCCACATTCGGATCGCGCGGGTCGCCATAGGCTTTCACCCAATCGCGCACGCGACCGCGGCCGGCGTTGTAGCCGGCGAAGGTCATGATGTGACAACCCTTGTAATCCGCGAGCAGGGCGCTGAGTTCGGCCGCGCCCATCTGGGTGTTGTAGACGGGATCGGAAACCGTCCGGTCCCAGTCATAGGTCACGCCGAAGCGCTTGGCGGTGTCACGGCCGGCTTCCGGCGTCACCTGCATCAGTCCGACCGCATTGGCCGGCGACTTGTCGCGCTGGTCGAAGGCGCTCTCGGTGCGGGCCACCGAATAGATCACGCTGCGCTCGACCTCGGGCGCGACCTGAGTGTGGTTGGGGATCCCGATGGTTGGGAAGGCATAGCGCTCGAGCGCAAGGCCGCGCCCGAGCGCCGATTTGCCGAGTTGCAGCATGGCGGCCGCGTCGTTGCGACGGGCCGTAAGCTCGCCGAGCGCGTTAAGCGTGGCGACGTCGGTGCTCTGCTCGCCGAGATCGGTGGCGAAATACAGCGCCACGTCGCGTTCGCCAATCTGGTAGAGCATATCGGCGGCCCGTACGCGCTCGTCTGCGGCCGCCATATCGTCGGAGGCAGGGGCCGGCGAGGGCGTCCGCAGCTCGATTGCATCAAGGCCCAGCCTGGCGCGCGCGAGCTGTCCGTAATAGGCGGTCGGGTAGCGCGCGGCGGCCTCAAAGCTGGCGCGCATCGCGTCCTTTTCTCCAAGCGCTTCGGCGGCGCGTCCGCGCCAGTAATTGGCGCGCGCCAGCACGATCGGATTGGCCGCGCCTTCGTCGATGCGCGCGAAGTGCGTCGCCGCCGTCACGGGATCGTTGAGATAGCGCAAGGCGATCCAGCCGCACGTGGAGTGGAAATCAGCGCGGTAATATTCGTTGGCCGGCAGCGCGGCGGCCGCAACAACCTGGTATGCGGTCTGGAACTTGCCCTGATCGAGCAGCTTGCGGGCCAGCGAGCGCCGCTCGCGCCACCATTGATCGGTGTCCTGCAGCGCCATGGCCTCGGGCGCGGCCGATAGCACCAGGTCCGCCGCGTCATCAACGCGGTTCTCGCCGAGCAGCCACTGCAGGCGGCAAAGCGTGTAGCCGAGATCCTTGCGGGCCTCGGTTGCGACATCATTGAGCTGGTCGAGCGCCTTGCTCGATTTCGCGGCCACCGCGCCGCACGCCTTCACGATCGCAAGCTCGTCGCTGCCGAGCCGTTGTGCCGCACGCTTGGCGCCGGCAAGATCCTTGGCGCCGATCCGCTTGTCCATGCGCGCGCGGTGATCCTCGCGGGTGAGGAGATCACCGAACACCTCGTACGCGTCGCCTTCCAGCCGATCCGACAATTCCTCCGAGCGCCAGGCGTCGCTCACCAGACGCGCAGCACCATCGCGGTCGCCTTCGGTCAGGAGCACACGCGCCAGCGCGAATTTGCCCTTGGAGCTGGTGGGCCGATCGCGGGTGAAGCGATGAACCGTGGCCGCATCGCTGCGCTCCTGCCACAGCCGCCCCTCGGCCTTGCGGCGCAATAGCGCCATGCTCGGCCAATCCGGATTGGCGGCCATGAACGCCGCATACCGGCTGAAATTCGCCGTCGTCTCCGTGTGGCGCAGGATGTACCATTCGACCAGCTTCTGGCCCGCGGGGTCGGTGATCTTGTCTCTGGTGGCGGTCGCCTCTTCCGTCTTCGCCTTGCGCGCCAGATCGATCCCGTCTTTCACCAGCGCGAGATCGCCCGACAGTGCTGGCGTCGGCGCAGCAGCTTCCTTCGCAGATGCATCCTTCGATTGCTTCGACTTGCGGCGCGCATCGGCGTGCTTGCCACGTCCGCGTTTTCCGCCTGCGGCGTCACGTTGGTTGCGCGCCTTCGACGCCTTCGCGTCGCTCGTCTTCTTGATGTGCGCTTGCTTGTGGCTCGAGCGCGCCGTCGCATCCGTCGAGAACAGCGCGAGCACAGCCACCGTGAGGAGACAAGACAGCGAACGTAAGCACTGGTTCATTCCATGGTCCCCCTGCGAACCATTAGACAAACCAAGTCGCAAACCGTGCGGCTTGAGTGACCTAAGGTTATCACAGCGTCGATTCACAACTGTCGCGCTCAGGCCACAGAGCGCAAAAAACGCTGAAGTGAATGGAACTCTAACCGCGGTTGAATTGCGGATTGATCGAGATGGAACTTCGCATCTGCCAATGGTCGCGTTTGTCGTATGATGTTCCCACCGAACAGACGCGAACGGCGCGAACTCAGCCGATAATCTTGGCCAAAGAGAGGTGAAGCGAGGTGTAACCTCGGGCACATCGCCTCGCGAGAACGGGACCTCGCATCCTCTTCGCTATTCGAAATTTCAATTCAATCCGGCCTCGCGTCGTTCGCCCGCTTGACCAGAGACTGATAATCACCGGGCTTGCTGATCTGGAAAGCGGCGGCGGCTGGATAGCGTCACGTCAACCTCTGGTGGCTATGAACCGCCGCTTTCCGAAGCGAGAATCGCAGCGTGAGTCGAACCGAGCGAAACCCGGCCTTCGTGATGACGGTCTTCCGTGTTGGGTTTTCGCGCGCCCTAAAAACGCCTGCTAGGCGCCCGGAACCGGTCCAAATGGTTGCTAAGGGGCAACGTTTGTTGCGATGAGGCAACAGTTCTCTAAGATTTAACCGTTTAATTGGCCGGGTCTTGCACCCGCCGCTTTTTAGCCACACCCCTGCATGAAATGATGCTTTGTAAGGCTAAAGCCACGGCACTCGCGAAGCGATGGGATGATCACCATTTCCCGGGTCAAGGCAGAGATGGCTAGGGAAACTGGGTTCGCGATGGACGCCAAGACCAAGCTCAAGAACAGACTGCCAAGCCGCCACGTGACGGAGGGTCCCGAGCGCGCCCCGCATCGTTCGTATCTCTATGCCATGGGGCTCACCACCGAGCAGATCCACCAGCCGTTCGTCGGCGTGGCCACCTGCTGGAACGAAGCCGCGCCGTGCAACATCTCGCTGATGCGCCAGGCCCAGGCGGTGAAGAAGGGCGTGGCCTCCGCCGGCGGCACCCCGCGCGAATTCTGCACCATCACCGTCACCGACGGCATCGCCATGGGCCATGACGGCATGCGCTCGTCGCTGCCATCTAGGGAATGCATCGCCGACTCGGTTGAACTGACCGTGCGCGGTCACTCCTACGACGCCTTGGTTGGCCTCGCCGGCTGCGACAAGTCGTTGCCGGGTATGATGATGGCGATGGTCCGCCTCAACGTGCCCTCGATCTTCATCTATGGCGGCTCGATCCTTCCAGGCAACTTCCGCGGCCAGCAGGTCACCGTCCAGGACATGTTCGAAGCCGTCGGCAAGCACTCGGTCGGCGCCATGTCGGATGCCGATCTCGACGAGATCGAGCGTGTGGCCTGTCCGTCGGCCGGTGCCTGCGGCGCCCAGTTTACCGCCAACACCATGGCGACCGTGTCGGAAGCGATCGGGCTCGCACTCCCGTATTCTGCCGGGGCGCCGGCGCCTTACGAGATCCGCGACGCGTTCTGCGCCGCCGCCGGCGAGAAGATCATGGAGCTGGTCGCCAAGAACATCCGGCCGCGCGACATCATCACCCGTAAATCCCTGGAGAATGCTGCGGCCGTGGTCGCCGCCTCCGGTGGCTCGACCAATGCCGGCCTGCATCTGCCGGCGATCGCCAATGAATGCGGCATCAAGTTCGATCTGTTCGACGTGGCGGAAATCTTCAAAAAGACTCCGTACGTCGCGGATTTGAAGCCGGGCGGCCGTTATGTTGCCAAAGACATGTTTGAAGCTGGCGGCATTCCGCTGCTGATGAAGACGCTGCTCGATAACGGATACCTGCACGGCGATTGCCTGACCGTGACGGGCCGAACGATCGCCGAAAACCTCAAAAGCGTGAAATGGAATCCGCATCAGGACGTGGTTCGTCCGGCGGACAAGCCGATCACCGTCACCGGCGGTGTCGTCGGCTTGAAGGGTAATCTTGCGCCGGAAGGAGCGATCGTGAAGGTCGCGGGCATGTCGAACTTGAAGTTTACCGGGCCTGCCCGTTGCTTCGACCGCGAGGAGGACGCCTTCGAGGCGGTCCAGAAGCGGACCTATAAGGAAGGCGAGGTCATCGTCATCCGCTATGAGGGGCCGAAGGGCGGTCCCGGCATGCGGGAAATGCTGGCAACGACGGCAGCGCTGACCGGGCAGGGCATGGGCGGCAAGATCGCGCTGATCACCGACGGCCGGTTCTCGGGCGCCACAAGAGGCTTCTGCATCGGTCATGTCGGACCGGAAGCCGCCATCGGCGGACCGATCGCGCTGTTGCAGGACGGCGACATCATCGAGATCGACGCGGTGGCCGGGACTCTTAACGTAAAGTTGAGCAACGCCGAACTCGCCGAACGCAAGACCAAATGGGCCCCTCGCGCGACTAACCACACATCTGGTGCGCTGTGGAAGTATGCCCAGCAGGTCGGGCCTGCGGTGGATGGCGCGGTCACCCATCCAGGTGGCGCGCACGAGAAACAGTGTTATGCGGACATTTGAGCGTACGATTATTGCGTTGATTTTGGGGGCCATTCCGGTGGCGGGCCCTGGATTTGCGTTCGACGGCGCCCCGGTCAATCCATCGGACGCCACGCTGCCGATGGTTTCCCCTCAGCCCAGCGCTGGGGGCGGATTGAAGCGGATCGCGGTTCCGCCGCCCACGGCGAATGCCGCCAATTCCACGAGTTCCTTCTCGTCGCTGCAATTTGCCGCAGAGGGCGGCCATCCCGTCGCCCAGTGGAAGCTCGGGCGGATGTACGCCGAGGGCGACGGTGTCGCCCAAGATGACCTACGCGCCTTCGAATATTTCAGCCGCATCGCCAATGCGCATGCCGAAGATAGTCCCTCGGCGCCGCAGGCGACGATCGTGGCCCAGGCCTTCGTGGCGCTGGGGCGGTACTACCTCAACGGCATCCCGAACTCGAAGATCAAGGCGGACACCGACCGGGCGCGGGAGATGTTCTCTTATGCCGCCTCCTATTTCGGCAATGCCGACGCCCAGTATGACCTCGCCCGGCTCTATCTGAAAACGCCGGACGCCTCGCGGGAAGATTTCCGCTATGGCGCGCGCTGGCTCGGGCTTGCCGCCCAGAAGGGCCAGCACCAGGCCCAAGCGCTGCTCGGACAGATGCTGTTCAACGGCGACCGGCTGCCGCCGCAGCGGGCCCGCGGCCTGATGTGGCTGACGCTCGCCCGCGACAGCGCCGCTCCCGACGAGATGTGGATCAAGGAAAGCTATAACCGCGCGTTCGCCAAGGCCTCCGACGACGACCGCGCGATGGCGCTGCAGATGCTCGAGCACTGGGTGCAGGGCCGCCGCGACTAGCCAAGATTGGGTCGCCTGCATCCTCGACTGGAGGCCGCACTTCCTCGTCCGTTAGCGGGAAGGGCGAAGCCGCCGTTTTTACGCAGCCTCGAAATCGAGATCGGCCCACACCGGCACGTGGTCTGACGGTTTTTCCCAGGCGCGGACGTAGCTGTCGACCCCGACGTGGGTCAGCCGGTCGCTGGCCTGGGGCGACATCAAGAGGTGGTCGATCCGCAGGCCCCAGTTCTTCTGCCAGGCCCCGGCCTGGTAATCCCAGAACGTGTACTGGCCGGGCGCGTCGGTGACGGCGCGCAGCGCATCGGTCAGGCCGAGACCGAGCAGGGACTGGAACGCTTCGCGGGTGGTCGGACGGAATAGCGCGTCTTCCACCCAGGCCGGCGGGTTGTAGACGTCCGAGGCTGCCGGGATCACGTTGAAGTCGCCGGCAAGGATCAGCGGCTCTTCCGCTTTAAGTCGCTCCCGCGAGTACTCAAGAAGTCGCGACATCCATTTGAGCTTGTAGGGATATTTGTCGCTGTTCGCCGGGTTGCCATTGGGCAGATAGAGGCAGGCGATCCTGAGCACGCCATGCTTGTGCGTGACCACCCCTTCGAGGAAGCGGGCGTGCGCGTCTTCGTCATCGCCGGCGAGGCCCGACTTGGTCTCGTCGAACGGCAGCTTGGAGAGCAAGGCGACGCCGTTGAAGGTCTTCTGCCCATGCGTGACGACGTTGTAGCCGAGCGATTCGATCTCCAGCCGCGGAAACGCTTCGTCGGTGCATTTGATTTCCTGCAGGCAGACGATGTCAGGGGAGCACTCCTTCAGCCAGGTGAGGAGAAGCTCGAGCCGCTGCCGGATCGAATTGACGTTCCACGTAGCGATGCGAAGTCCCATTCGAAGTCCTCTATTTTTACGAGACCAAGCGTTTCCGCATCTCGATGTGCGGGATGCCGGCCTCCTCGAATTCCTCGCCGACCCGCTCGAACCCGACGCGCGCGTAGAACGGCTCGGCGTGCGTTTGCGCGTTAAGGATCAGTTCGGGATAGCCGAGTTCGACCGCCTTGGCCATCAGCGCGTCCAGCACTCGGGCGCCCATGCCCGTGCCGCGCGCCGCCTTGAGCACGGCCATGCGGCCGATATGGCCGTCGGGCAGCAGCCGGCCCGTGGCCACGGGTGTGCCGTCCTCGGCAAACGCCAGCGCGTGCCAGCTCGGCGCGTCCATATCGTCCCACTCCAGTGCCTCCGGCACGCCTTGCTCTTCGACAAAGACGCCGTAGCGGATGGTGCGGGCGCGTTCGCGGGCTTCTTCCCAGGTGCAGGCAAGGACGGCGGCGGACATGAGGCAGCGATACGGAAAGCTCATTGAAGAGGTGAAATGATACGGCCCGTTTGCCGCCAGCGGTGTCGCGGTCGCCATTCTGGCACATTGTCGAATCGCGACGGGGCGGTGGCGCGTGCCGTATCACCTAATAGTCGCAATTTCGGCCGTTGGCATACCATCAGCCGCTCGGCTGTGATAACCGTTTAAGAATTAATGGCGCAAAATGCGCCGTCGAGGGGCAGGCAGGGGCAGGATTGGGTCGTCACGGCCGTTGTGGGCCGGCGGACGAGCAAAAGGTATGAAGAAACGTAATTTGATTCTCGTTGCAGGCGTCATCGGCATCGCTGCCGTCGCCGCCTACGCCACCCGCTCTTCGTGGCTCGCCGGTGGCGGCGCGAACGCGCAGGCGCCGCAGCGGCCGCGCGCGGTTTCGGTCGAACTCGCCAAGGCGGAGCGTCGGTCGGTGCCCGTCGATGTCGACGCCATCGGAACCGTGACGCCGATTGCCAGCGTGGCGCTGAAGTCACGGCTCGAGACCACGATCATTGGCGTGCATTTCGAGGACGGCGCCAAGATCAATGAGGGCGACCTGCTGTTCACGCTCGACGCGCGGCAAATCGACGCCCAGATCGAGCAGGCGGAGGGCGTGCTGGCCAGGGACCAGGCTCAGTTCGAGGGCGCGCAGCGCGATCTGCGCCGCTACAACGATCTCGTCGCGAAGGGCGCGACCACCCAGGTCAATGTCGACAATGCCAAGACCCAGTCCGACATCCTGATCGGCACCATCAAGGCCGACCAGTCGGCACTGGAAAATTTGCGGGTCCAGAAAAGCTACACTGTCATCCGCGCGCCGTTCGCGGGCCGCATCAGCGCTGCCAATGTGAAGGTCGGCAATTTCGTGCGCCCCGCCGACACCCAGCCGCTCGCCACCATCAACCAGATGGCGCCGGTCTACGTCACTTTCGCGATCCCGCAGCGCGTGCTGGTCGACCTCCGCGACGCGATGGCGAAAGGCGATTCCAAGGTGATCGCGACCGTTCCCGGGCACAAGCGCTCGGAAGATGGCAAGGTCGCGATGGTCGAGAACACCGTGGACTCGACCACGGGCATGGTGACCGTCCGCGGCATCATGGACAATAGAAATGAGACTCTGTGGCCGGGCATTCTGGTGCAGACCAAGCTGATCATCCGTAACGAGGATGCCGTGGTGGTTCCGACAGTCGCGGTCCAGCGCAGCCAGAACGGCAACTATGTCTTCGCCGTGAAGGACGGCGTGGCCAAGGTCATGCCGGTCAAGGTCGACCGCACCTTCGGCGGTTTCTCTGTCATCGCCGAGGGGCTCTCCGGCGGCGAAGATGTCGTCGTCGACGGCCAGCTTCTGTTGTCGGACGGCACGCGGGCCGAGCCGCGCGCCCGCAAGGCCGGGGCGTGAGCGATGTCACTGCCCGAACTTTGCATCCGGCGACCGGTGATGACGACGCTGATCACCGCGGCGATCATCGCCTTTGGCATTTTCGGCTTCCGCCTGTTGCCGGTCTCGGCGTTGCCGAAAGTGGATTTCCCGACCATTGCCGTGACCGCGACGCTGCCGGGCGCGAGCGCCGACACCATGGCGGCCTCGGTCGCCGGCATCATCGAGCGGCAGCTCTCGACGATCGCGGGCATTTCCTCGATGTCCTCGAACTCCTCTCAGGGCACGAGCGTCATCACCATCCAGTTCGATCTGAACCGCAACATCGACGCCGCGGCGCTCGACGTGCAGACCGCGCTGACGATCGCGCAGCGCCGGTTGCCGATCGAGATGACGACACCACCCAGCTTCCGCAAGGTGAACCCGGCGGACTTCCCGGTTCTCTTCATCTCGCTGAATTCGGCGACACTGCCACTCTCGACCGTCAACGAGTATGGCGACATCACCATCGGTCAGGCACTGTCGCAGCTTCCGGGCATCGCCCAGGTCCTGATCTATGGCGCGCAGAAATTCGCGATCCGGGTCCAGGCCGATCCTGTCGCCGCGGCGGCGCGCGGGGTGTCGCTCGAGGACATCAGGTCCGCGGTGTCGCGCGCCAATTCCTCGACCCCCGTCGGAACGCTGAACGGGCCGAAGCAGGACGTCGCGCTGCAGGCCTCCGGCCAAATGGACAAGGCGGCTGACTACCGCCAGATCTATGTCGCCTGGCGCAACGGTTCGCCGGTCAGACTCGACGAGATCGCAAAGGTCTATGACAGCGTCGAGAATGACAAGGTCGCGACCTGGCTGAACGACGAGCGCGCGATCGTGCTCGCGATCCAGAAGCAGCCTGACGCCAATACGGTCGCGGTCGTCGATTCCGTGCTGGCGAAGCTGCCGGCACTGCGGGCCTCGATCCCGCCTTCCGTGACCATGCAGGTGATGATGGACCGCTCGGTCTCGATCCGGCAGGCGGTCAGCGACGTCGAGGAAACCCTGCTGATCGCGATCGGGCTGGTCATCCTGGTGATCTTCCTGTTCCTGCGGTCGCTGTGGGCCACCTTCATTCCGGCGCTCGCGGTCCCGATCTCCCTGCTCGGCACCTTCGCGGCGATGTATGCCCTGGACTACTCCGTCAACAACATGACGCTGCTGGCGCTGACATTATCGGTCGGCTTTGTGGTCGACGACGCCATCGTCATGCTGGAAAACATCGTCCGCCACATCGAGCGCGGCATGCGACCGTTCGAGGCGGCACTGAAGGGCGCGCGCGAGATCGGCTTCACTATCATTTCGATCACCTTCTCGCTGATCGCCGTGTTCATCCCGGTGCTCCTGATGGGCGGCATCGTCGGCCGCGTATTCCGCGAATTCGCGGTGACGATCTCGGTCGCGATCATCGTGTCCGGGTTCGTCTCGCTGACCTTGACGCCGATGCTGTGCGCGCGCGTGCTGCGGGCTCATGACGAGACCAAGCGCCCGAATGTCGTGCTGCGGGCGTTCGAGGCGATGTTCGATGCCTTGCTGCGGGCCTACGAATGGGCGCTCGACTGGGTGCTGGCGAAAAAGGCGCTGATGCTCGCCGTCACCCTGGCGACGCTCGCGGGCACCTTCTATCTCTACATGATCGTGCCGAAGGGCTTCTTCCCGCAGGAGGACACCGGCTTCCTGATCGGCGTGACCGAGGCCGCAACCGACACCTCGTTCGAAGCGATGAAGGTGCGCCAGCAGGCGCTGGTCGACGTGCTTCGCACTGACCCTGCGGTCGACTACGTCAACTCGACCGTCGGTTCCGGCGGGCCCAACCCGACCGCGAATTACGGCCGCCTGTTCATCGCGCTGAAGCCGCAGAAGGAACGCGACAACGCTAGCGTCGTGATCGGGCGGCTGCGCCAGAAGGCCCGCGCCATCCCGGGCATGCAGGCGTTCTTCCAGAGCGTCCAGAATCTCAACATCGGCGGCCGCGTCTCCAAGAGCCAGTATCAATATGTGCTGCAGAGCGGCGATACCGAGTCGCTGTACCGGATCGCGCCCGACATGCGCGACAAGATCGAGAAGATCCCGGGCCTGCTCGACGTCACCACCGATCTCTACATCAAGAACCCGCAGATGACGGTCGACATCGACCGCGAGAAGGCCGCGGTCTACGGCGTCACCGTCGATCAGGTGCGCAACCAGCTCTACAACGCCTACGGCGCGCGCCAAGTCGGCACCATCTACATGCCCTCCAATGACTACCAGATCATCCTGGAGGTGCAGCCGGAGTTCCGGGTCGATCCGTCCAATCTTTCCAAGCTCTACATGAAGACCGGGAGCGGCCAGACCATTCCGCTGGATGCGGTCGCAAGGCTGGTGCCGTCGGTCGGGCCGTTGCAGATCAACCACCAGGGCCAGCAGCCGGCGGTGACGATCTCGTTCAACCTCGCGCCCGGCACTTCGCTGGGCTATGCGGTCGACCAGATCACGGCGCTAGAGCAGAGCTCGAACCTGCCGGCGACGATCGCGACCGGCTTCTCAGGCACCGCGCAGGTGTTCCAGGATTCGCTGCGCGGGCAGGGCGTCCTGATCCTCGCCGCGGTGTTCGCGGCTTTCGTGATCCTCGGCATTCTCTACGAGAGCTTCATCCATCCGATCACGATCATCTCCGGCCTGCCGTCGGCCGGCATCGGCGCGATCCTCACCTTGATGCTGTTCAACATGGAGCTGTCGGTCATCGCGATGATCGGCATCGTGATGCTGGTCGGCATCGTCAAGAAGAATGCGATCATGATGGTCGATTTCGCGCTCGAGCGTCGTCGCGTCGGCCTGAGCGCCGAACACGCGATCCGTGAAGCCGCGCTCTTGCGCTTCCGCCCGATCATGATGACGACGTTTGCCGCGATCTTCGGCACGCTGCCGATCGCACTCGGCGCGGGCGCCGGCGCCGAACTGCGCCAGCCGCTCGGCGTGGCCGTGGTCGGCGGACTCTGCGTCTCGCAACTGCTGACGCTGTTCATCACACCGGTGATCTATATCTATCTCGACCGCATCGACCGTCGGCTGCGCCGCAAGCTCGAGCCGCAGGAGGAGGGTGGCGAGGATCGTCCGCACGTAGTGGCGGCGGAGTGATGATGCACGCAGGCGCTGTTTGCGACCTGCTTACAGACGAAAATCAGATCGAGAAGCTGGTGCCGCAGCCGCAGGAGGCGGTCGCATTGGGGTTGACGACGCGGAAGGACGCGCCGATCAGATCGTCGACAAAATCGACCTCGGACCCCGCCAGGAACGGCGCGGACGCCGAATCGACCAGCACCACCGCCTCTTCACGGGAGATCACGAGATCGTCTTCCGCCTTGGCGCGGTCGACGTCGAACTTGTACTGGAAGCCGGAGCAGCCGCCGCCTTCGACCGAAATGCGCAGCATCGCACCGTCACCCTCGCTCTTGAGGATTTGACCGATCCGGTGGGCGGCCCGCTCGGTGATGGTGACGGAATCAGTCATGGCAAGCTCCGAAGCCTTGTTTGAGCATGATCTTTGCGGACCATGTTCGCAACGTCATACCCATTTCATTTGGTATCCCGCGCTCACCATAGTTAAGTGCGGAAGGAAGCGGAATCAAATGGATAAGGACTAAAAAACCGTGTCGGTCGGAATGGCTGCCCCCCGCGCGCCCTATGCCTGCGACCCCGATCGCAGCCGCGGGCGGCTGTTCGCGGAGGCCCCGAGCAAGACCCGCAGCGCCTTCCGCCGGGATTGCGACCGCGTGATCCATTCCACCGCGTTCCGGCGGCTGAAGTACAAGACCCAGGTCTTCGTGTTCCACGAGGGCGACCACTACCGTACGCGGCTGACCCATTCGCTGGAAGTCGCGCAGATCGCCCGTGCGCTGGCCCGCCAACTCGGGCTGGACGAGGACCTGACGGAGACCCTGGCGCTGGCGCACGACCTCGGACACCCGCCGTTCGGCCATGCCGGCGAGCGGGCGCTGGACACGTGCCTGAAACCTCATGGCGGCTTCGATCACAACGCACAGGCGCTGCGCGTGGTCACCACGCTGGAGCACCGCTATCCCGAATTCGACGGGCTCAATCTCACCTGGGAATCGCTCGAGGGCATCGTCAAGCATAACGGGCCGCTGATCGAGCGTAGCGGCGCGCCGGCCGGTCGCTACCTCGAAACCGGCGGAATCCCCATCGGTATTTCCGAGTACAACAAGACCTACGATCTGGAGCTATGGAGTTTTGCTTCGCTCGAAGCCCAGGTCGCGGCCTTTGCCGACGACATCGCCTATGACGCCCACGACATCGACGATGGCCTGCGCGCGGGGCTGTTCAGTGTCGACGAGCTCAAGGTGATGCCGCTGACTGCGGAAATCATTGCGGCAATCGACCGGCACTATCCCGGCCTGGATGAAGTCCGGCGTGGCGCGGAACTGGTGCGTGAATTGATCTCGCATTTCATCAGCGCGGTCTTCGCGGAGGCGAGCCGGCGCCTGGACGCCGCGCAGCCGCAATCCGCCCAAGATGTGCGGCGTCATAACGGGCCGCTGATCGCGTTTCCTCCGGCCATTGCCCAGGAAGAGGCAGAGATCAAGGCGTTCCTCTGGCAGCGAATGTACCGCCACCAGCGGGTGATGCGGGTGATGGACGAGGCCGAACAGATCGTGTTCGACCTGTTCGCGCGCTACCGGCAGTCCCCGGGCGACCTGCCGCCCGAGTGGGTGGAGGGCAGGGAGGCGGAGACCGAGGCGGAACGCGCCAGGCGGATCGGCAATTTCATTGCCGGGATGACCGACCGCTACGCCCTGATCGAGCATAACAGGCTTTTTGACTCGACCCCGGATTTGCGTTAGGCGGCGCCCATGGCCGACAAACCTGCTTCTCCGCATCCTTTTGCCGATGTGCTCGCGCGCGTGCACGCGATTTGCGCTGTGCTTGCGACCGAGGACAAATGGCCTGATGGCATCGACTTTTCGCGGGTGGTGGTCGAGCCGCCGCGCGAGGCCAGCCATGGCGACATGGCAACCAACGCCGCAATGGTGCTCGCCAAGGAAGCCAAGGCCAAGCCGCGCGATCTCGCCGAGAGGATCGCAGCCAAATTGCGCGCCGACGAGCTTGTGGCGTCCGTCGAGGTCGCCGGCCCCGGCTTCATCAACCTGACCCTCAAGCCAAACGTCTGGACTGATGCCCTGCGCGCCGTGCTGCGCGAGGGCGCCGGCTACGGGCAAAGCGCGATCGGGGCCAAAGAAAAGGTCAATGTCGAGTACGTCTCGGCCAACCCCACCGGACCGATGCATGTCGGCCATTGCCGTGGCGCGGTGTTCGGCGACGCGCTTTGCAGCCTGCTGCAGTTCGCAGGGTTCGACGTCACGCGTGAATATTACATCAATGACGCCGGTGCTCAGGTCGACGTGCTCGCACGCTCGGCCTATCTGCGCTACCGCGAGGCGCTCGGCGAGGACATCGGCGCGATCCCGGAAGGGCTTTATCCTGGCGACTATTTGAAGCCGGTCGGGCAGGCGCTTGCCAAGGAATACGGCGACAAGCTGCTTTCGATGCGCGAGGCCGCCTGGCTGCCGGTCGTGCGCGACAAGGCGATCGCGATGATGATGGCCGAGATCAAGGACGATCTCGCCGCGCTCAACATCAAGCATGACGTGTTCTTCTCCGAGCGCTCGCTGATCGACACCGGCAACAACAAGGTCGCCGAGACCATCGATTTCCTGCGCGACAAAGGCGACATCTACGAGGGGCGTCTGCCGCCGCCGAAAGGCAAGCCGGTCGAGGACTACGAGGACCGCGAGCAGACGCTGTTTCGCGCCACCGCCTATGGCGACGATGTCGACCGGCCGCTGATCAAGTCGGACGGCTCCTACACCTATTTCGCGTCCGACATCGCCAATCATCGCAACAAGTTCGAGCGCGGCTTTCACAATCTGATCGATGTGTTCGGTGCCGATCATGGCGGCTACGTCAAGCGCATGCAGGCGGCGGTGAAGGCGGTGAGCGCGGGCAAGGCGGAACTCGACGTGAAGATCGTGCAGCTCGTCCGGCTGCTGCGTGACGGCGAGCCGGTGAAGATGTCGAAGCGCGCCGGCGAGTTCGTCACGCTGCGCGAAGTCGTCGACGAGGTCGGCTCGGACGCGGTGCGTTTCATGATGCTGTTCCGCAAGAACGATGCAGTGCTCGATTTCGATCTCGCCAAGGTGATCGAGCAGACCAAGGACAATGCCGTGTTCTACGTCCAGTACGGACACGCTCGCGGCCACTCGGTTTTCCGTAACGCGCGGCAGGAGGTATTACCCGACCTCCCGGACGAGGACGGCGCGCGGCGGGACTATCTTGCAGGGGCGGCGCTGGAGCGGCTGTCCGATCCGGCGGAACTCAGCCTTCTCAAGCAGTTGGCGCTCTATCCACGCATGATCGAGGCAGCGGCCGTCGCCCATGAGCCGCATCGGATCGCTTTTTATCTGTATGACCTGGCCAGCGAGTTCCACGCGCTGTGGAACAAAGGGGGCGATCTGCCCTATTTACGCTTCATTATGAATAATGATGCAGAGATCACAAGGGCGCGACTGGCAATGGTTCAGGGCGTCGTCTCGGTTCTGGCATCGGGTCTAGCTGTTCTAGGCGTCCACGCCCCAACCGAGATGCGGTAGCAGCAGGGGCGAAGCCTCTCGCGATGGGGATCGTGGGGGTACTTGGCAGGACCAACTCGTTCGCACCAGGAAGTTGCAGGCGACTTGGCGCTGTCCCGAAGGGGATGCAAGATCACGATGGCTGATCGATATCAAAACCGAACTTTTCCCGCCGACCTCGACTATGATCGCGGCAGCAATGCCGCGGGTCGGGCCGAAAGCGACCCGTTGGCCGAACTGGCGCGGCTGATCGGGCAGGCCGATCCGTTTGCCGCCAATCCGCCCAAGCCGCAGCCGGCGCCGCATCCTCTGCAGCCAGCGTCGCGTCCGCTGCAGTCGCGGGCCAATGTTCGCCCGCAGACCTATCAGCCGCAGGCTGAGGATGAGGAGGTGGACCTGCCGGCCAGCCCACCGCCCTGGATGCAGCGCGCTCGCCATGAGGTCGCGCCACCGCAGCAATATGCTGCGCCGTCGCAGGACTATGCTGGGCCGTCGGAGGACTACGAAGAGCCGGATCTTCACCCGAGCGCCGTGCACCCGCTGCACCGCTACACCGCGCAGCACGCCGCGGCGCCCGTGCCGACGCCGGAATATCGCACGCCGGTGCCGGAATATCGCGAGGAGTTGCCGCTCGATGAGCCCGCGCAGCAGCTTGATCCGTCGCGCTACGACGATGCACTCTATGGCCAGATCGAAGCCGGCGGGCAGGATTTTCAGCGCGAAGCGGCGTATCCCGACGACCCCTACGCATATCAGAACGACGCTTACGAGGACGAGGAGCCTCCGCCGCGCAGGCGCTCCAGCGGACTGATGACGGTAGGAGCCGTGCTCGCGCTCGCGGTGGTGGGCACGGGCGCAGCCTTTGCCTACCGGACCTATGTCGGCTCGCCCCGCAGTGGCGAACCGCCGATCATCAAGGCCGACAACAGTCCGACCAAGATCATGTCGCAGCCTGACGGTGCCGGCAAGGCGCCAGACCGCATCGCGTCCGGCGACGGCACGGAAAAGCTCATCTCGCGCGAGGAGACGCCGGTCGACGTCACCTCCAATACCGGTCCCCGCGTGGTGTTTCCGCCGTTGAACCAAAATGCCAACCCGCCGCCGGTGGCGAGCGTCGCTCCGTCGGCAGCTTCGCCGATGACCACGAGCGGCACGCTGCCGAACAATGAGCCGCGACGGATCCGGACGCTTTCGGTCAAGGGCGACGCGACCGATGCCGGCGTACCGGGATCGGCCCCGCCTCCGCCGGCCAAGCCCGCGCCTGTCACGCGGACGGCGTCTGCGAACCCGTCACACGGCAATCCGGCCTCCGCCAATGCGAGCGCCAACACGCCGATGTCGCTGGCGCCCGGCGCACCTCAGCCCGATCCGGCGCCGACCCGTGTCGCTTCGACCAATCCGACGGCCACCGTAAGCAGCGGAGGGTACGTCGTTCAGGTCTCCTCGCAACGAAACGAGGCGGATGCGCAGTCCTCCTACAAGGCGCTGCAGGGCAAGTATCCAAGCGTGCTCGGCTCGCAGTCGCTGGTCGTGAAGCGCGTCGATCTCGGCGAGAAGGGTGTGTACTACCGGGCGTTTGCCGGTCCGTTCAGCTCCCTGGATCAGGCGACGCAGGTTTGCAGCAGCTTGAAGGCCGCCGGCGGGCCGCAGTGCCTCATCCAAAGGAATTAACGGCGGTTTCCTTGACGCTCAGGATACATGCGGCCTAATCGGCCGCATGGTAAACCGAGCATTCATCACCGGCGTATCCGGGTTTGAGCTGACCGATGCCGAGCGCGAGTTCATTCGCGCCGAGCGGCCATGGGGCTTCATCTTATTCAAACGGAACGTCGAAACTCCCGATCAAGTATCTGCACTTGTTCGTGAATGCCGCTCCGTCGCAGGTCAAGCCGACGCGCCGGTCCTGATCGACCAGGAGGGCGGCCGAGTGCAGCGGCTTGGACCGCCCCATTGGCCCGTTTATCCCGCTGGAGCGGCGTTTGGAGCGCTGTACGATCGCGATTCGCAGCTCGGGCTTGCCGCGGCGCGGCTCAGCGCGAGGCTGATTGCCGCCGATTTGGGCGCTCTCGGGATCACCGTCGACTGCCTGCCGCTGGCGGATGTGCCGGTTGAGGGCGCCGACGCCGTGATCGGCAACCGCGCCTATGGAACTGATCCGGCCAAGGTGGCCGCCATCGCCCGCGCCGTTACCGACGGACTGGAGCAGGGTGGTATTTTACCGGTACTGAAACATATACCGGGTCATGGACGGGCCACGGCGGACACCCATTTCCGGCTGCCGACCGTTGATACGGCGAGGTCAGAGCTGGAACGGACCGACTTTGCGGCGTTCCGGCCGCTTGCGGACCTGCCGATGGCGATGACTGCACATGTTGTGTTTAGCGCGCTGGATCCCGCCCAACCGGCGACGACTTCTGCGACAATCATCCAACAGGTGATTCGCGACGGTATCGGGTTCCAGGGTTTGTTAATGAGTGATGACGTGTCGATGAACGCGCTCTCGGGATCGATCGCAGAGCGGACCCGGGCGATCATCAGCGCAGGCTGCGACATGGTCCTGCACTGCAACGGCAAGCTCGACGAGATGCGCGAAGTTGCGCGCGAGGCGCCGGAATTGACCGGCGAGGCGCTCGAGCGCGCCAAGCGCGCGCTGGCAGCACGGAAACCGCCGCTTCCGTTCGACCGGCTGGCGGCACGGGCCGAACTGGATGCCTTGATAGGACAAGTAGGTACGGCATGACCGCAGAAATTCTGTCGTTTGAGACCGGCCGGCCGGCTGAAGTCAGCGAGGACGAGCCGGCCCTGGTGGTCGACGTCGGTGGCTATGAGGGCCCGCTCGACCTCCTGCTGACGCTCGCGCGGCAACAAAAGGTCGACCTGGCCAAGATCTCGATCCTGGCGCTCGCCGACCAGTACCTGCAGTTCATCGAGGCGGCGCGGAAGATCCGGCTGGAGCTTGCCGCCGATTATCTGGTCATGGCGGCCTGGCTCGCCTACCTGAAATCACGACTGCTGTTGCCGGAGCCGCCGGCGGCGGAAGGGCCGAGCGCCGAGGAGATGGCGACCGCGCTCGCCAACCGGCTGCGGCGGCTTGAGGCGATTCGGGAAGCGGCGAACCGGCTGATGAACCGGCCGCAGTTCCAGCGCGATATCTTCCCGCGCGGCAATCCGGAGTCGATCGCCGAGATCAAGCATCCCAAGTTCACAGCGACGCTCTACGACCTGCTCACGGCCTACGCCACGCAGCGCCAGCAGCGGGTATTGGCCAGCGTACATCTGGCCAAGCGCACGGTGTGGTCGCTCTCCGAGGCGCGTGCCTCGCTGGAACGGCTGGTTGGTGCGGCCGATAGCGAGAACTGGAGCTGCCTCGACGAGTACCTGATGAACTACGTCGTCGAACCGTCGCAGCGGGCGACCGTGTTCGCGTCGAGTTTCGCTGCCGCGCTGGAATTGGTGCGGGAAGGCGAGATGGAACTGAACCAGAGCCGAGCGTTTGCGCCGCTCTATTTTCGTAAGCGTTTGCCGCAAGTGCCCGGTGCCACCGCGCCGGACCTTACGGCCGAGTAAGTGGAAGAAGGAGACCGAGCCATGGCAAGCCTGGCGGAAAAGCGCATGGAAGATGCCGAGGAGCACGTCACCGATCCGCAGGCGCGGCCCGAGGAATTGCGGGTTCTGGAAGCCCTGCTGTTTGCCTCCGCCGAGCCGATCGACCAGGCCACCTTAGCCAAGCGCATGCCCGAGGGCGTCGACGTCAAGGCTGCGCTGGCGCAACTGCAGGCGGAATACGCCCCGCGCGGGGTCAATCTGGTGCGCGTTGCCAACAAATGGACCTTCCGCACTGCAGGCGATCTCGCCTGGCTGATGACGCGCGAGACCACAGAGACGAAAAAACTGTCGCGCGCGGCGATCGAGGTGCTGGCGATCGTCGCCTATCACCAGCCGGTGACCCGCGCCGAGATCGAGGAGATCCGCGGCGTGGTCACCTCCAAGGGCACGCTCGACGTGCTCCTGGAAACCGGTTGGATCCGCCCCCGCGGGCGCCGCAAGACGCCGGGACGGCCGCTCACCTTCGGCACGACGGAAGCGTTCCTCTCGCAGTTCAGCCTGGAGGCGCTCGGCGACCTGCCGGGTCTGGACGAATTGAAGGGAACCGGTCTCTTGGATTCGCGCCTGCCCTCCGGCTTCAATGTTCCGACGCCATCGGACGATCCGACGCTTCGTGAGGACGAGGATCCGCTCGAGCCCGGCGACAATCTGGAACTGTTCCTGGCGCCGGTTGCCGAGCCCGAGGAGGGCAGTGGCAAGGATTCGGACTCAGAGGGCGCCGCCAAGGATTCGGATTCAGAGGGCGGTGGCGCTGCAGAGGATGATGGCAAGGATTCAGCCTAACCTCCGCAGCCGGAACGCCGTAGGTTAACGGTAGCAATATTGCGTAGCCGCGACAGCGATTTGCCGCGGCTTGAGTCCTTGTTTTTGACGCCCCGCGGGCCTACTTTCCGCTCGAAGCTTAGGCCGGTGCGCCGGTCGTCTTTGGAGGGTTTGCAGGATGGGTTCGCTTAGCATTTGGCACTGGATCGTGGTGATCGCAGTGGTCCTGCTGTTGTTTGGTCGCGGCAAGATTTCCGACCTGATGGGCGATGTCGCGCAGGGGATCAAGGCCTTCAAGAAGGGCATGCAGGACGATGACAAGACTGCAGAAAAGCCCGCCGAGCCGGTGAAGACCATCGATCACAACGCGGCGCCGTCGGCAGCGCGGTCGGACGTCGGCAGCAAGGCCGTCTAAGTTAGACGTCCCTTTGAGAAAAACCGCGCGCGCCCCCAAATCCTGTTAGAAGGGCGGGGGGCCATTTGCGCGTGAGCGGAATCTTTCATGTTCGATATCGGGTGGAGTGAACTGCTCGTCATCGCGGTCGTCGCGCTGATCGCCATCGGCCCGAAAGAGCTCCCCGGTGTGCTGCGGATGGTGGGCCAGTGGATGGGCAAGGCGCGCCGGATGGCCGCCGAATTCCAGGGCCAGTTCCAGGAGGCCATGCGCGAGGCCGAGATGGCCGATCTCAAGAAGAGCTTCGACGAAGTCAAGGAAGCCGCCACGGGCTTTACCAGCAATAACGTCATGACGTCGCTGCAGAAGGACGTCAACGACGCCATGCAGATCGGCGACATCGAGAAGCCCCCGGAGGTCAAGCCTGCGGATGCGCCGGCCGCTCTGCCGCCGGCATCGGAAAGTGATACGCCGGTCATTCCAACGACGCCGGCAGCGCCCACGCCGGAAACCTTTGTTGAAGCCGAGGCGCACGCGGCGGCAAACGAGCCGCTCGCGATCGTCAAAGAAGCTGAGCCGGCAGCGCCGCAGGACACGCCTGAGGTGCCCGACATGCAAAAGAGCGCGAAAGCGTCATGAGCGCCGAAGACATCGAAGCCAGCAAGGCGCCGTTGATGGACCACTTGATCGAGCTGCGCTCGCGGCTGATCAAGGCGCTGCTCGGATTCGGCGTGGCGTTCATCTTCTGCTTCTTCTTCGCCAAGCAGATCTACAACGTGCTGGTGTGGCCGTTCGTCTGGGTCGCAGGGCCTGAGAATTCGAAGTTCATCTACACCGCGCTGCTGGAATATTTCATCACCCAGCTCAAGCTTGCGCTGTTTGGCGCCGGCTTCATCTCGTTCCCGATCGTCGCCACCCAGATCTACAAGTTCGTCGCGCCCGGCCTCTATCGGCACGAGCGCAACGCGTTTCTGCCATACCTGATCGCGACCCCCGTGTTCTTCGTGGCTGGTGCGATGCTGGTCTATTTCGTGGTGTTGCCGATGCTGGTGCGGTTCTCGCTCGGCATGCAGCAGATGGGCGGCGCGGAGACGGCGCAGATCCAGCTCCTGCCGAAGGTCGGCGAGTATCTGTCGCTGATGATGTCGCTGATCTTCGCCTTCGGCATCGCGTTCCAGCTTCCGGTGATCCTGACGCTGCTCGGCCGCATCGGCATCGTGACGTCGAAGATGCTGCGCGAGAAGCGGCGCTATTTCATCGTCATCGCTTTCATCATTGCCGCGGTCCTGACCCCGCCGGACGTGCTGAGCCAGGCCTCGCTCGCGATCCCATTGCTGGCGCTCTATGAGGGCGCGATCATCGCCGTGCGCATGGTGGAAAAGAAGGCAGCCGCCTCCCAAGCCTCGACCGGCGGCACACCCAACGCCGCCAATCCGGCGGAGTAGGGCGTTATTCGTCATGCCCGGGCTTGTCCCGGGCATCCACGTCTTTTACAGACCGTGCAATCGAGGCGTGGATGGCCGGGACAAGCCCGGCCATGACGTAGGAATGTGGTCATGCACGACATCAAAGCGATCCGCGACAACCCCGAAGCTTTCGACGCCGCAATGAGCCGGCGCGGCTTTGCGCCCCTGTCGCCGTCGCTGCTGGCAATCGACGAGAGGCGCCGCGCGGCAATTCTGGCGTCCGAGCAGGCGCAGGCGCGGCGCAATGCGGCGTCCAAGGAGATTGGCGAAGCCAAGAAGGCGAAGGACGAGGCGCGCGCTGCCAAGCTGATGGCTGAAGTCGCCGACCTCAAGACCTCGCTGCCGGAGCTCGAGGCCGCCGCAAAAGTTGCCGATGAGGAGCTGAACACGCAACTCGCCGCGCTTCCGAACCTGCCGGCACAGGATGTGCCTGATGGCGTCGACGAGCACGGCAACGTGCAGCACCACGTATTCGGCGCACCGCGGCAGTACGGCTTCGCGCCGAAGCCGCATGACGATCTCGGCGGCGCTCTCGGCTACATGGATTTCGAGGCGGCCGCGAAATTGTCGGGCGCACGCTTCGTCGTGCTGAAGAAGGGATTGGCGCGGTTGGAGCGGGCGATCGGGCAATTCATGCTCGACCTGCACACCAATGAGCACGGCTACACCGAAATCAATCCGCCGCTGCTGGTGCGCAATGAGGTGATGTTCGGCACCGGGCAATTGCCGAAATTCGAAGACGATCAGTTCTGGGCGATCAAGGGCGAACTGCTGACGGCGGGTGAAGAGCGGCTGAAGAGCGAACGTCTCGGATTGATCCCGACCGCCGAAGTCTCGCTGACCAACTTGGTCCGCGAATCCATCGTCGACGAAAAAGAGCTGCCGATGCGGCTGACCGCGCTCACTCCGTGCTTCCGCGCCGAAGCGGGCGCTGCTGGCCGCGACACGCGCGGCATGATCCGCCAGCACCAGTTCACGAAGGTCGAGCTGGTCTCGATCACGACGCCGGAGACCAGCCGCGACGAACATGAGCGCATGCTGGCCTGCGCCGAGGAAGTGCTGCGTCAGCTCGATCTGCATTATCGCGTGATGACGCTGTGCGCCGGCGATATGGGCTTTTCCGCGCAGAAGACCTACGACATCGAAGTCTGGATGCCGGGACAATTTTCAGGTCAGGGCGATGGTGGCGCCTATCGTGAAATCTCGAGCTGTTCGGTCTGCGGCGATTTCCAGGCCCGGCGAATGGATGCGCGCTATCGCGCCGGCGATGGCAAGCCGCGCTTCGTGCATACGCTGAACGGCTCCGGCACCGCGGTCGGCCGAGCGCTGATCGCCGTGATGGAAAACTATCAGCAGCAGGACGGCTCGATTGCCGTTCCCGACGTGCTGCAGCCCTATATGGGCGGCTTGAAAGTGATCGAGCACGACAAGTGAAGTGAATCTGCAAGATGGCGCTGCATCGCGACATCTACTGGATCGGACGGCAATGGGCCGTCACCGGTTTCGGGATGCAGCTCATCGATCAAAGGCACGAGGGAAAGTTCGATATCGAGATCGCGAGGCTCTGGGACGAGGGGCTCGCGGGCGATCTGGGCGCGCAGAAATGGTTCGATCCGGTCGATTTCGGCAAAGGGCTTTGGGTCGCGCGGCAGCGCCACACGAAACCGCCGGCACCCGCTCAGGTCGACGTGGCGCCCGACGCGTCGGTCGCCGGGAAAGCGGAGGTTGCAACGGCTGGTGCCGTTGAGCCGCCACCGCGGAAAACCACTGGATCTCAGCTTCGGATCGCCGGCAGCGCCAAATTCCTGCGTCCCTGGCGAGTCCGGATGAAGCAGTAACAACCCGCAAGTCACCGGGTTTGCCTCTGCGGCGTTTGCCGGTTAAGACCTTTGGCAAGACAGGCGATCGAACAGGGCATTTTGACGGATGCGAATTCTCTGCACCAATGATGACGGCATCCACGCGCCCGGGTTGAAGGTCGTCGAGCAGATCGCGCGCGCTTTGTCCGACGATGTCTGGGTCGTGGCGCCCGAGCTCGACCAGTCCGGCGTATCGCATTCCCTGTCGCTGAACGATCCCTTGCGGCTGCGCGAGATCGGCCCGCGGCACTTCGCCGTCAGGGGTACGCCGACGGACTGCGTGATCATGGGCGCACGCCATATCCTCGGGGCCAAACTGCCGGATCTCGTGTTGTCGGGCGTCAACAAGGGCCGCAACGTCGCCGAGGACGTGGTCTATTCCGGCACCATCGCCGGCGCGCTCGAGGGCACCATTCTGGGCTTGCCGTCGTTCGCGCTGTCGCAGGAATTCAGCATCGAGACCCGTGAAAAGCCGCTCTGGGACACCGCGCTGCAATTCGGCCCCGACATCGTGCGCAGGGTGATGGATGCCGGCATCCCCAAGAACACGGTGATCAATGTCAATTTTCCGGCCTGCGTGCCTGACGACGTCAAGGGGATCCGCGTTACCCGGCAGGGTAAGCGCAATCTCGGTTTCCTGAAGATCGACGAGCGCCGCGACGGCCGCGGCAATCCATATTTCTGGATCGGCTTTGAGCGCACGGCGATGATGGATACGCCCGCGGAAGGCACCGATCTCGCGGCGCTCAGGGCGCACTACGTGTCGGTGACACCGCTGCGGCTTGACCGCACCGATGAAGCGTTTTCGGAAACGCTGACGTCGACGTTGAAATAGGGTTCGTAGCTTCGTTGCCCGGATGAAGCGAAGCGCAATCCGGGCTACGGATTCGATGCTAAACCGGCGCGCTCTTCAGCGTGCTGTCGATCAGTTGGGCGAGCGTTTCAAGCTGGAATGGCTTCTGCAGCGCGGGCCGATCGCGATATTCCTCCGGCAGGCCTGACGAGCCATAGCCGGTCGCGAAAATGAAGGGGCGGTTGCGCGCGTTGATCAATTCGGCGACGGGCGTGATTACCTTGCCGTTGACATTAACGTCGAGGATCGCGAGGTCGAACTCAGTCGATTGCGCGAGCTTGACCGCTTCTGAAATTTCCCCGGCCTCGGCCGCAACGCTGTGACCCAGCTCTTCCAGCATGTCGGCGACCATCATCCGGATCATGACCTCGTCCTCGACGAGAAACACAGAACAGCCCTCAGGCCGTGCGGTAGTCATGTCGGAATCCTTGCCTGTCCCTGCGCCACGTTCGCAAATATCTCCCGCAGGCGCAACGTAAACGTTCGCACTCATGCTCGCCTCACAGAGCCTCGATCATGCGTCGTTGCCGATCATATGGGTAATAAAAATACTTGCTCGCCAACGCCGCGCCATGGCTATGGTTCCGGGGAGGGAACGCGATCGTGAGGGAAATTTTCCTCAACGCGGGATTTCGAGTTGGTGTGGCATTAATCGGTTAGGATCGTGCTCGGCAACCGTGCCGCGCAGCAAGCTTACGAGACCCGCTATGGCCAGCACATCTGAGCCGCCCGAGAAAATGATGTTTCAGCTCGCGCTGCGGCGGCGCGGCATCAGCGACCAGTCGGTGCTTCGTGCGATGGAGGAGGTGCCGCGTGAGCGGTTTGTCGCGGCCAATGACCGCGACCATGCTTACCGCGACAGCGCGCTCGGCATTGCCTGCGGGCAGACCATCAGCCAGCCCTTCGTGGTCGCCTACATGACCGAACAGCTCCAACTCAACCGGGAGCACCGGGTGCTCGAGATCGGCACCGGCTCCGGCTACCATGCCGCGGTCCTCTCGCGGCTGTGCAAGCATTTGCTGACCATCGAGCGCTATCGGACATTGGCCGATACGGCCCGCCAGCGGCTGGAGAAGCTCGGCTACTACAATATCGAGGTCATGCTTGGCGACGGCTTCGACGTGCCTGCCGGGGGCGGCGATTTCGACCGCATCATCGTCACCGCCGCGATGGAGCAAATTCCGGAGAAGCTTTTGCAGCGGCTCGAGGTCGGCGGCATCCTGATCGCGCCGGTCGGCCCACACCATGGTACCCAGACCTTGGTGCGGGTGACCAGGACCGAGACCGGCTTCGAGCGCAAGGAACTGGTCGACGTGCGCTTCGTGCCGGCCCTGCCGGGGGTGGCGCGGGAACTGTAGAGTCTGGGGATTGCTGCCTCGCGCCAATACCTTATTCCGAAGGTTAAGCGGTTATTTACTCGGTACGTGTTTACTCAAAACAGTATTTTGTTGCGTACGAGTGAGTAACCATGTCCGCTCTTGTCGAGTTGCTTCGCTCGCGCCGCGTCCCGCAGGTGACGGTGCTGGCGCTGATGTCGGTCGGTTTTGCCGGGTGCAGCGGCGACATGTCGACGCGCTTCTCGCAAAACTCTTATTCCAGCAATCCTTTCGCCTTCGAGCCCCAGGCGACCGGCTCTGTGCCGCAGCAGCCGGTCGAGCGGCGTGAGTTGCCGCAATATGCGCGGCCGCAATCGCCCTATTCGCAGTCCCAGCCCTATCAGTCCCAGCCGCTGCCGCCGCCGGTTGCTGCGCCGCAATCCTATCCGGTCTCGAACTCCGGCGTAGCAGGGGGCGGGCGGGGCGTGGCATCCTATGCGCCGCCACAACAACCGCCGCGCCTTGAGGCGCCCCAGCAGCAACGTCTCGAGACGACTGCTGCCGTGCCGCAGTCGGTGGCGCGCGCGCCCGCAGGCCATGGCGGCACTACGATCATCGTCGGCACCAGCGATACGCTGGAAGTGCTGTCGAAGCGCTACAACGTCTCGACAGCCGAGATCCTGCGCGCCAACGGCTACAAAGGGCCGCGCGCGCTGTCGCCCGGCCAGCAGCTTGTCATCCCCCGTCCGGCTGCCGTTGTGGCGGCGCCGGCACCTGCCGTGGCGCCGCCGGCAAGCAAGCCGGTCGCGGTCGCAGCCACGGTCGGAGGCGTCCATTACGTCAACAAGGGCGACACGCTGCACAGCATCGCGCGCCAGCATCACGTCTCGCCGGCCGAGCTTGCCAAGGCCAACCATCTCGATCAGTCGGCCAGGCTCAGCCTAGGCATGAAGCTGACCGTCCCGGGCGCCAAGACCGCTGCGGCCGCGCCCACGGCGCCGGCAGTTGCGCCGGCTCCCGCTGCCGCGCCAGCCGCTCCGGCATCGAAGGTGGTTGCGACCGCCCAGCCGCAAAGCGCCCGGCTGGTTCAGCCCGCGGCGAATGTCGAAGCGCCTGCTCCGGCCGCGGAACCGGTGGCGGTCAAGCCCAGCGAGACCACGAGCTCGTTGCCGACCTTCCGCTGGCCGGCCCGCGGCAAGGTGATCACCGGCTATGGCGCCAAGACCAACGGCAAATCCAATGACGGCATCAACCTCGCGGTGCCCGAGGGCACGCCGGTGAAGGCCGCCGAGGATGGCGTGGTCGCCTATTCCGGCAACGAATTGAAGGGCTATGGCAACCTGGTCCTGGTGCGGCACTCGAACGGCTACGTCACCGCTTATGCCCATGCCAGTGAGCTGCTGGTGAAGCGCGGCGATACGATCAAGCGCGGCCAGGTGATCGCCAAGTCGGGCCAGTCGGGAGAGGTGAGCTCGCCGCAGCTTCACTTCGAGATCCGCAAGGGATCATCGCCGGTCGATCCGCTGCAATTCCTCAACGGCGCGTGAGGCCGTCTTCGTCATTGCCGGGCCTGACCCGGCAATCCATCTTTGAACAAAGCGCTTTTGTGAAGATCGATGGATACGCGGGTGAAACCCCGCGTAGGACGATCGAAATCTTGGCCTGCTCTGCGCGCCATGCTGGGCGCCTTACTTGCCCGCTAGCCTCACGCCAAGCCGGCCGGCCAATTCCTGCGTGAACTGCCAGGCGACGCGGCCGGAGCGGGAGCCGCGGGTGGTCGACCATTCCAGCGCCTCGCGCTCCAATTCCTCGCCATCGACCTTGATGCCGAAATGGTCGCAATAGCCTCTGACCATGGCGAGGTATTCATCCTGGCTGCAGCGGTGGAAGCCGAGCCACAGGCCGAAGCGGTCGGACAATGAGACCTTCTCTTCGACCGCTTCGCCGGGATTGATCGCAGTGGAGCGCTCGTTCTCGATCATCTCGCGCGCGAGCAAATGCCTGCGGTTGGACGTGGCATAGAGGATGACGTTCTCGGGACGTCCCTCGATGCCACCTTCCAGCACCGCCTTCAGCGACTTGTACGAGGCGTCGTTGCCGTCGAAGGAGAGGTCGTCGCAGAACACGATGAAGCGGAAATCGGAGGCGCGCAGCACTTCCATCAGCATGGGCAGGCTCTCGATATCCTCGCGATGGATCTCGATCAGCTTCAACCGGTCCGCGGGCTTGCGGTCGAGATTGATGCTGGCATGTGCGGCCTTCACCAGCGAGGATTTCCCCATGCCGCGCGCGCCCCAGAGCAGCGCGTTGTTGGCGGGCAGCCCGTTGGCAAAGCGCTCGGTATTTTCGATCAGGATGTCGCGCATCCGGTCGATCCCCTTGAGCAGGAAGATCTCGACGCGGCTGACGCGGGCGACGTTCGAGAGCCGTCCGTCCGGATGCCAGACGAAAGCATCGGCCGCACCAAGCTGCTCGCTTGCATCGGAGGCCGGGGCGGCGGCGGAGAGGTGGCGCGCGATCGCTTCCAGGGCGTTCGCGATCCGCTCCGCGGTGTCGCCGTTGGGCGCGCTTGCCGGACCTTTTGTCGCGGTTTTGCGGGGGCCTTTGGAGGCCAGTTTGGGCATGGCGCGAGGCGCTGATTTTTTGGCTTTTTTCGACATTTGCGCAGTTCCTGAGGGGGCAGCCTTTAACGGGCCTTGGCGGTTGCCGCAAGCGGCCTAAATGAGGGGCTGTTAACGTTGCAATTGGGCCGGCCGCCGCTATAGTCCGCGCGAATTTGCCCGGACCGGGCTTGACGCGCCAGGCGTCGCCGGTCCTTTTCCCGTCTCACGAGGATTGTCCGAATGCTGATTACTCCTGCGTTTGCCCAGGCCGGAGCCGGCGGCGATGCCAACAGCATGTTGATGTCGCTTCTGCCGTTCGCCCTGATCTTCGTGATCATGTACTTCCTGATTCTGCGCCCGCAGCAGAAGAAGGTGAAAGACCATGCCGAGCTCGTCAAAAACATTCGCCGCGGCGACACCATCGTGACCTCGGGTGGCCTCGTCGGCAAGGTGACCAAGGTGGTCGACGACGACCAGATCGAGTTCGAAATCTCCGATGGCGTCCGCGTGCGGCAGATGCGGCAGATGATCTCGGGCGTGCGCACCAAGGGCGAGCCGGCGAAGGAAAAAGCCGAGGCCAAGGACGAGACATCCGCGAAGTGATCGTCGCGCCGCAATTTTCGATCTGACAGGTCAAGGCGATGTTGTATTTCACGCGGTGGAAGGCGCTGGGGATCATCCTCACGGCGCTCGTGGTGTGCCTTTGCGCCGTGCCGAACTTTTTCCCGGAATCGCAGGTCAAGACCTGGCCGGGGTGGGCGCAGCGGCGCCTGGTGCTCGGCCTCGACCTGCAGGGCGGCTCCTATCTGCTGCTCGAGGTCGATTCCAACTATGTGAAGAAAGAGAAGCTCGACCAGATCCGCGACGACGCGCGGCGCGTGCTGCGCGACGCCAAGATCGGCTACACCGGTCTCAACGCGCGCAACGATGCCGTGGAGGTACGGATCAGCCGCGATACCGACCTGCCGACCGCGCTCTCCAAGTTGCGTGAGCTCTCGCAGCCGCTCGGCGGCTTGCTTGGTTCCAGCGGCCAGCGCAGCCTCGAAGTGTCCGATGCGGGCGGCGGGCTGATCCGCCTGACCGTGCCGCAGGCTGCCATCACCGAGCGCATCCGCCAGACGATCGAGCAGTCGATCCAGATCGTCGAACGCCGCGTCAACCAGCTTGGCACCGTCGAGCCGGTGATCCAGCGCCAGGGCACCGACCGCATCCTGGTGCAGGTGCCGGGTCTGCAGGACCCGACACGTCTGAAGGAACTGCTCGGCAAGACCGCGAAGATGGAATTCCGGATGGTCGACACCTCGGTGCCGCCCGACCAGGCCCAGCAGGGCAGGGTTCCGCCTGATTCCGAACTGCTGATGAGCGCGTCGACGCCGAAGATCCCATACGTCGTCAAGAAACAGGTGCTGGTCTCCGGCGGCGACCTGACCGACGCGCAGCCGGGATTCGACCAGCGCACCGGCGAGCCGATCGTCAGTTTCCGCTTCAATACCTCGGGCGCGCGGAAATTCGCCCAAGCCACGACCGAGAATGTCGGCCAGCCCTTTGCCATCATCCTCGACAATGAGGTGATCTCCGCGCCCGTGATCCGCGAGCCGATCACCGGCGGGCAGGGCCAGATCTCCGGCAGCTTCACGGTTCAGTCCGCCAACGATCTCGCGATCCTGTTGCGGGCCGGCGCGCTGCCGGCGCCGCTGACCGTGATCGAGGAGCGCACGGTCGGGCCGGGGCTCGGCCAGGATTCGATCGAGAAGGGCGAACTGGCGGCCTATGTAGGCTCGATCCTGGTCATCGTGTTCATGCTTCTGACGTATCGGCTGTTCGGCGTGTTCGCCAACATCGCCGTGGCCGTCAACGTCGCGATGATCTTTGGCCTGTTGTCGCTTTTGAACGCCACGCTGACGCTGCCCGGCATCGCCGGCATCGTGCTCACGGTCGGCATCGCGGTGGACTCGAACGTGCTGATCTATGAGCGTATCCGCGAGGAATTGCGGGGCGGGCGCAACGCGATCTCGGCGATCGATGCCGGCTTCAAGCGTGCGCTTGCGACCATTCTCGACTCCAACATCACCACCTTCATCGCCGCTGCGGTGCTGTTCTACATCGGTACCGGCCCGGTGCGCGGCTTTGCCGTCACGCTCGGGATCGGCATCATTACCACGGTCTTCACCGCGTTTACGCTCACGCGGCTGATCGTCGCGTGGTGGGTGTGGTGGAAGCGGCCGCAAAAGACCGTGCCGATCTGAGAGGCCCATTGTGACTCATTACGTTCTCATCGGCCTTGGCATCCTGATCGCCGTGCTGACCGTCGTCGCCGCGCTCGGCATCCTGCCGCCGCTGCGCATCGTCCCGGACAACACGCATTTCGATTTCACGCGTTTCCGCCGCATCAGCTTCCCGATCTCGGCGGTGCTTTCGATCATCGCGATCACGCTGTTCTTCACCCACGGCCTGAATTTCGGCATCGACTTCCGGGGCGGCACGCTGCTGGAAGTGCAGGCCAAATCCGGCAATGCCGCTATCGCCGCGATGCGCGCCACGCTCAGCACCTTGAACCTCGGTGAGGTCCAGTTGCAGCAGTTCGGCGGTCCGGCCAACGTCTTGGTCCGCGTCGCGGAGCAGCCCGGTGGCGACAGCGCGCAGCAGGAGGCCGTGCAGAAGGTCCGCGGCGCGCTCGGCGATTCCGTCGAGTATCGCCGCGTCGAGGTGGTGGGCCCGCGCGTCTCCGGCGAACTGCTGGCTTACGGCATGCTCGGCCTGATGGTCGCGATCGTCGGCATCCTGATCTATCTCTGGTTCCGCTTCGAATGGCAGTTCGCGCTCGGCGCCATGATCGCCAACGTCCACGATATCGTGCTGACGATCGGCTTCATGTCGGTCTCGCAGGTCGATTTCGACCTCACCAGTATCGCCGCGCTGCTGACGATTCTCGGGTATTCGCTCAACGATACGGTCGTGATCTACGACCGGATCCGCGAGATGCTGCGGCGTTACAAGAAGATGCCGATGCCGCAGCTCCTCAACGAATCGATCAACTCGACGCTGTCGCGCTCGATCATCACCCACGTCACCGTGACGCTCGCGCTGCTGGCGCTGCTGCTGTTTGGTGGCAACGCCATCCACAGCTTCACTGCGGTGATGATGTTCGGCGTGGTGCTGGTCGGCACCTACACCTCGATCTTCATCGCGGCGCCGATCCTGATCTATCTCGGCGTGGGCACCGTACGCGGCGACGCGCCGGAAACGCCGGCCAAGAAGCCGGAAGCAGCGGTCAAGAAGTAGCTCCATGGCTCAATCCTCGGACGCTCCACATCTTCCGAGGTCGGCGCCGATCGAGGCCTACGGCAAGGGCGGCTTCGCCTTTGCCGACATGTCGCATCGGGGCTCGCTGCTCTGCCTGCCCGATGGCATCTGGGCCTGGCCGGTGACGACGCCGCAGCAGATCGACCGATACTCGCTCGAACGTGTGTTCGCGAAGGCCAACATCATCGACACGCTGATCGTCGGCACCGGCACCGAAGTATGGATAGCGCCCAAGGCGCTGCGGGATGCCTTGCGCGCGGTGCATGTGGTGTTGGATACGATGCAGACGGGGCCTGCGATCCGCACCTACAACATCATGTTGGGCGAGCGTCGGCGGGTGGCGGCGGCGCTGATTGCGGTGCCATGACCGAGTCCGGGTCCGGCCGCACGGACGCCGCGGCATTCTGCGCCGACCTGGTGCGCACGCATGATTTCGCGCGCTATGCCTCCACGCTGTTCGTGCCGGCGCGCGAACGCCGCGCGCTGCTCGCGATCTACGGCTTCAACGCCGAAATTTCCCGCGTTCATGAGCTGGTCAGCCAACCCTTGCCCGGCGAGATACGCCTGCAATGGTGGACCGACATGCTCGCAGGCAGCGGCCATGGCAGCGTCGAAGGCAACCCGGTGGCTGCGGAACTGCTGCTCGCGATCAGGAATTTCCGGCTGCCCGTTGAGCCGCTGTCGCGGCTGGTCGAGGAGCACCAGTTCGATCTCTACAACGATCCGATGCCGTCGATGGCGGCGCTCGAGGGCTATCTCAACGAGACCGCCTCGGCGCTGTTCTCGCTCGCTGCGCGCGTGATGGCCCAACCCTCCGAGGAGATCGATCACCTCGCACAGCACGCCGGGCTCGCGCAAGGTATCGCGCAAGTGATCGCCGCATTGCCGCGCGATGCTTCGCGGCGGCAATTGTTCCTGCCACTGCAGTTCCTTGAGCAGCACGGCGGCGGAATCGAAGACGTGTTCTCCGGCAAGCAGACGCCCCAACTGCGCGCGGCGATCGACCAGCTCATCAGTGAGGCGAGCAGTCATCTGAAGACCGCGTTCTCGCTGCTGCCGACGGTCCCGCCGGCGACGCGGCCGATCTTCCTGCCATTGGCGCTGGCCGAGCGCGATCTCGCGCGGATATCGCGGGCCGGCAGCAATCCCTTCGCCCTGCAGGTCACATCACGGCTGCGGGTCCTGTGGACCACGTGGCGGGCGTCGCGGCGACGGGAGTTCGGCGGCTAACACCGCGCATTACTTGCCGATGTGCTTGGTGAAGATCCTGATCGTGCGGCCTTTCACGACCGGGCCGGCATCGAACAGGCCGGACGCGATCTTCTCGATCTCGTCGCGCAGCGACACAAACTGCCCCTGCCGCGCGATGCTCGGTGTGCCGCGCGTTCCCGCAAGCTCGTCCATCGCGGCGTCGCTGATCTGACACTCCACGGCTTCGCCGTCGTTCAACATCGTGAACGTGAATGCGAGCCGTTCGGAATCATGTCCGCCAATCTTGCCACGCGTCAGCGGCATTGAAGCACTCTCCTTGGGATCGATTCCAAAGGTGCTTCGCAACGATGGCATTGTCGAGGTGGCGATGCCGAACGGTTACCGCGTCAGCCGATCCATTTCCGCGACCTCGAAATTGAATCGGTCGCGAAGATTCTTGCGCTGCTCAAGGATGTCCTTGAGGAAGGCGCGGTCGGTCTCGTTCTGCATCATCGGCTCGATCAGGTCGATCTGGTTCATCGCCACGAGCTGCAATATCTCGGTGCGCGGCTTGCCCGCGGCATCGCGCGGCAGCGCATGGACGACCTGGATATGCTCGGGCGGCTTGACGCCCTTGGCTGAGGCAAGCGTGTTGCGCAGCTTCTTCTCCAGCGCGGCCTCGTCGGCTTCCACAAAGGCATAGAGCCCGACGCCGACGCGGCGGTCGGCGAAAGCGACGATCGCGGTGTCGCGCACTTCAGGGTTCTTCCGGATCAGATCAATCAGGACCGGCGCGTCATTGACCAGCCGCCGGCCGCCGCCTTCGCGATCGGTGAAATTGAAGAGTCCGCGGGTGATCGCCTGGTAGACCTTCTTGCCGGTCTTGAGCCAGACGCTGGCGACGACGGACTTGCGTGCGAGGATCTTGCGTTCCTTCGGGGTCAGCGCCTCCGGCGCATAGCTGCGCTTGTGCTTCAGCAGGTGCCGCAAGTCCTCATAGGCCGCGATGCGGAACAGACGGCTGCGGCGCTTGAAGCAGGCGGCGAGCTGGAAATCGGTGAGATAGGCGCGGCCGTTGCGGCCGACCAGCCAGTTCTGCTCCTTGGCGAGATCGTTGTGGCAGATGCCGGCGCGGTGCAGTCTGCGCAGCGCATCCTTGGCCGAGCGGAAATAGGCGACATCGCCATGTGGCTTGGCCAAGTGCAGCGCCACGCCGTCGATGAACCCGCGTACCAGCGCGCGTTGTCCCGCCCACAGCATTTTCGGTCCGACGTCGAGGTCGCGCGCCAGCGACAGCGCGCGCCGCTCGCGCGAAAACAGGTGCAGCGCCAGTGGAAACGACCAGAACGGCACCAGGTCGAGTCGGCGCAGCACCGCATCGGTTTCGCCGGTCTCGATGCGGAAACGGCCGCGCTCGACGGTCGAGAACACGTCGCGCTTGAGCAGGACTCCTTCGCGCCATCGCGCCGACAGGGTGGCGGCGTCGTGTTTCGGCAAGCTCATGGCTCAAGCCGCCGCCGCGACGTGCAAATGCTCCGATATCCAGCGGTCGAGATCGGCAAGCGCGCGGGCGGACATCGCCTGCTTCTTCGCTACCGTCTTCTCGTTGCCGCGGAGCCGCGTGCCGTCGGATTTCTTCGTTGGCGGGCTGGCCAGCGGCGGGAACAGGCCGAAATTGATGTTCATCGGCTGGAACGAGCGCGGACCCGTGTCGATGGTCTCGATATGGCCGCCGGTGATGTGGCCGAGCAGCGCGCCAAGCGCCGTGGTCGAAGGCGGCGGCGCCAGCGAATGGCCGCGAGCGTCCGCTGCGGCATAGAGGCCGGTGAGCAGGCCGATGCTGGCGGACTCCACATAACCTTCGCAGCCGGTCATCTGGCCGGCGAAGCGCAATCGCGGCTCGGCGCGCAGCCGTAGTTGTGAATCCAGAAGCTTGGGCGAGTTCAGGAAGGTGTTGCGGTGCAATCCGCCGAGCCTGGCGAATTCGGCATGCTCGAGACCCGGAATGGTGCGGAACACGCGCTGCTGGGCGCCGTGCTTCAGCTTGGTCTGGAAGCCGACCATGTTGTAGAGCGTGCCGAGCTTGTTGTCCTGGCGAAGCTGTACGATCGCGTAAGGCTTTGTTGTGGGATCGTGAGGATTGGTGAGGCCAACCGGCTTCATCGGACCGTGCCGCAGCGTCTCGCGCCCGCGCTCGGCCATCACCTCGACCGGCAGGCAGCCGTCGAAATAGGGGGTGTTGGTCTCCCAGTCCTTGAAGTCCACCTTCTCGCCGGCCAGCAGCGCGTCGACGAACGCGTCATACTGCTCCTTCGTCATCGGGCAGTTGATGTAGTCGGCGCCGGTTCCGCCTGGGCCGACCTTGTCGTAGCGCGACTGGAACCACGCCACGTTCATGTCGATGGAGTCCTTGTGCACGATCGGCGCAATGGCATCGAAGAAGGCGAGCGCGCTTTCGTCGGTGAGCTCGCGGATGGCGCCCGCCAGCGGAGCCGAGGTGAGGGGGCCTGTCGCAACGATCACATTGCGCCATTCGGCGGGCGGTAGGCCCGCGATCTCCTCGCGGCGAATCTCGATCAGGGGATGGTCGTTGAGGGCCTTGGTGACCGCCGTGGAGAACCCCTCGCGATCGACCGCCAGTGCCCCGCCGGCGGGCACCTGGTTGGTATCGGCGGCGCGCATGATCAGCGAGCCGAGCCGGCGCATCTCGGCATGCAGCAGGCCGACCGCGTTGTTGGCGGCGTCGTCGGAGCGGAAGGAATTGGAGCAGACGAGCTCGGCAAGGCCATCGGTGCGATGGGCCTCGGTCATCCGTTGCGGGCGCATCTCGTGCAGCACCACGCGCCCGCCGGCGCTCGCCACCTGCCAAGCGGCTTCGGAACCGGCAAGGCCGGCGCCGATGATGTGGACAGGATCTGGAAAAGGTTTGGTCGCAGTCATCGCGCAGGGTTAGCGCGTTTTTTCCGCGAGCGCATCTGAAACCGGGCAGAGAAACTGGGGAGAGAATACGAGAACGCCCGCGTAAAGCAGCGGGCGTTATCCGTTCATTGATGGGCTGACAAACGATCAGCCGTTGTAGTGCCCAGAGGCGACGCGCGGGATATCGGAGCGATCGAGGCCGATGTCCGCCAGCTCGCGATCGCTAAGCTGCGACAGCTCGGCAACATTACGCTGATAATCCCGGAAAGCCCGGATCATGCGGATGAGCGAGAGTAACATGGTAGTCTCCTAGAAATTACGATTCAGCGTTTCGGCACGCGTCATCGTTGATGAAGTGAACATAAGTTGAGTTGATGCGGTGCGGTAGCGCTTATGTTGCGATGCAGCTAAGTGAAAAATGCATGACAAAGTAAGGGTCGATTAACCCTTCATGGGGCTGCCCGAGAAGGCGCGGGCGCCCCGGGTGTGAGGCCTGTCGGAGATCAGAAAAGGCCCGTAAAATCACTGGCTTGTTATAAGAATAGCATCTCTGTCGCCCCTAAAGCATATCGTTGCCATCAGTGCCGAAATCAAACGTTGAAACCCGGTTGGCGTCATGCGGAGGTCAACTCGCAAGGGCTCGCTTCTCATGCGTGATTCGCATGCGTCTCTTAGAAATGAAATAAAAATCATTTCTTCTGGGGCAGATTTAGAAGAACATTTCTTCGCCATCTTAGGAGTTGGCGGTCGGACCGAGCGCCCGAAGCCAGGCGCAGGATCATCGTCTGGCAGACCGTCCACCCCTCAGCGTAGTCACCCAAGGATGTTCGCACGAAGGGCTCGTTGCCGACGCTGAACCCGCAGTTCCCGGTCCGCGGGAATTCGGTTTCGTGAGGAGAGGAGACGGCACGTCGCACCGGGCGAGCGGCAACGATCTCTTACGCGGCGTTTCCTTACCGGGCTGTAATGAAAAATCGATGCAACGCATGCGTGCTTTGCTCGCAGCGTCGATCACATCTCTATCGCGCGGAATTCATTCTGAACTTTTCGATGATGAGCGAACAATCGCTGTCACGGATTCCGGCAATGACGTCGGCTTCCGTTCAAAGAAGACGGAAATGGGGAAAATACTATGCGCAACAAACTGATTGCAGCGACTGCGATGGCTGCCATTGCTTACGCGGCCATTCCTGCCCACGCCGCCAAGGTGAGCGCCGGCTGCAGCGGCGACAATCTCACCAAGACTGAATCCATGGTCGAGAACATGGCGGACGGTCCAGGCAAAATCGTGGCGCAAAAGGAGATTGCCCAAGCCCAGGACGCTCTGCTCGGTGGCAAGATGGGCGTGTGCGCGGCGCATCTGAACAAGGCCATGCACGCGGGCGAGGCGAAGTAGGAGGCAAGGCTTCTCGAAGGTGCCGATCGTCCTGCGGCGATCGGCTCCTTAAAGACAGAGGGGCGTCAGATTTCTTTTTGACGCGTTTGCTTGACGCGAACCGGCGTCCACCCTCGGATCAAGTCCGAGGGCATGCTTCGCCCGCAAACGCTTTAGGGCGCTCGGGTAAGCTGGGTGGCAAAATAGGCGACGGTCCGGGCGTAAACCTCGCTCTTGTTCCATTGCTGGATTACCGCGAAGTTCGGATTGCCTGGCTCCCAATTCTTGCCGCGTTGCCAGCCATGGTTGGCGAAGAAATTCGCGGTCGAGGCCAGCACATCGGGCGCGCTGTGCAGGAGATCGCGGCGGCCATTGCCGTCGAAATCGACTGCGAATTTGATGTAGTTCGACGGCATGAACTGGGTCTGGCCGATCTCGCCGGCCCATGCGCCGCGCAGTTCCTGCGCAGGGACATCGCCGCGCTCGATGATGCGGAGCGCATCCAGAAGCTCGGCCCTGAACATATCGGAGCGGCGGCAATCATAGGCGAGCGTCGCCAGCGCCCGCATCGTCGGGAATTTGCCGATGTTGACGCCGAAATCGGTCTCCAGTCCCCAGATCGCCACCAGCACTTCGCCTGGCACGCCATACGCCTCCTCGATGCGGGACAGCACCGAGCCGTACTGCTTCATCATGTTGGCGCCACGGGTGAGGCGGGGCGGCACCATGCGTCCCGAGAATTCCTCGAAAGTCTGACTGAACACCTTCTGCGACTGGTCGCGCGTGAGCACGTTCTTGTCGAGCGTGACCCCGTTCAGGCCGACCTGGATCGCGGACTGCGAAATCCCCTTCGACGCCGCCTCCTTCTTGAAGTCGTCCAGCCACGTATCGAACGAGCCGCTGCCGCAGGGCGCGGCGAACGAAGGCGTGCTGAGAGTCAGGAGCAGGGCTCCCAGCGCAGTCCGGAGGGAAAAGCGAAAGCTCATGAAATCATTCACTCCATGTCGACGCACCATCGACACTAATCTCGAAACGCTACCAAAATGTTTGCGGCAACAGCGGCCAAAACAAGGCTTCTGGGCGTTACGCGAGCAAGTCAATCCATCATGCCGGGGCGATAACATATTTTGGAGCTGGCCCCTGCGCATCTCCGATCCGGTGCTCGCGCACCAGGCCGGAGATGAATGGATTTGCCGAAGATCTACGAGCTGTCCTTCCGCCGCCCTGGGAACAGGTTGGCGGGGAAGTCGGCGGCAGGCTTGCGCTCGCGCGAGCGCGGCGGGAGCGGTCGCACATTGGGATCGGGAACGATCACCTGCCGGTAGAGATGCCAGGTGGCATGGCCGAGCAGGGGAATGACAACGGCGAGGCCGAGGAAGAAAGGCAGCGTTCCCAGCACCAGCAATGCCGCAACGATCAGGCCCCAGGCGGCCATTGGTAGCGGATTGCGCGCGACCGCGCGCAGCGAGGTGACTATGGCTTCACCGGTCGTGGCGTGACGGTCGAGCATCATCGGGAACGACACCACGCTGATGCAAAGCGCGAGCAGGGCGAAGAGGAAGCCGACGCCGCAGCCGACCAGGATCAACCACCAGCCTTGCGTTGTCGTCAGCACCTGCGTGAAGAAGTCGGGAATCCCCGCAGCCGTCGCATAACCGAATGCCGAGACGTAGATGGCCTGCGCCGTGGCGATCCAGGTCACGAACAGTGCGAACAGCAGCGTGCCTAATCCAAGCATGGCGCCGAATGACGGCGAGCGGACGATCTCGATCGCGTCCCATGCAGAAGGTTCTTCGCCATTTTCACGACGGCGACTGAGTTCATAGAGACCGATCGCCGCGAATGGGCCGAGCATGGCGAAGCCCGCGGCCAACGGGAACAATAGCGGCAGCACGGAATAGCCGTGCACGACGCGGGCAAGCACCAGGCCCAACACCGGATAGACCACGCACAAGATGACGGCGTGGCTTGGCACGGCCTTGAAATCCTCCCAGCCGAGCTGCAGGGCGCGATGCAGATCGCCAAGACCGATGATGCGAATCTCGGGCGCAATCGCGACTTCCTGTCCGTTCTGCGTCAATGATGTGACATTGTCGTGATAGGTCGCCATAGTCATTGTCTCCCTGCGCGGCCGCATTTCTGTGCCCGCCAGCGAGGGCACGACGTGCCGTCTCCTAAGCGATCACGAACAGGCCAGACGCGAAGACACCCAACCGGCCATGTCGCGAACTGAGATCCCACGGTACTCCCAAACCGGGACAGACGCGCTCACGCTTCGGTGAATGTCGCATTGGCAACCTTGGCTGGTCCGGGTAAAATCATTTTGCGACCCCGGCGGGTGCTGCCGGTCGAAAAGAGCCCCGAGAGAACCACCTGACACCACATCTCAAGTTTTTTGGAGTGAACGATGAGCATTTTCGGAAAGATCATGAGCTCGATCTTCGGCAGCAGCACAGCGACTGCGGCGCCGGCTAGCGGTGCGCCTACGGGGAGCGCGCCCGCCGCCGGGGCCTCGCCGACTGCCACGGCTGCAGCGCCTGCGCAGAGCGTCGACGTCGCTCCGATTTTGGATGCGGCCGTCGCCGCGAAGAAGGAGAAGCTCGAGTGGCGCACATCGATCGTCGACTTGATGAAGGCGCTCGACATCGATTCGAGCCTGTCCGCGCGCAAGGAGCTTGCCAAGGAGCTTGGCTACACCGGCGACACCAATGATTCCGCGAGCATGAACATCTGGCTGCACAAGCAGGTGATGACCAAGCTTGCCGCCAATGGCGGCAAGCTGCCGCCGGAAATCAAGCACTAAGGCGACGCTCGTACTTAGGATTCGAAGGCCCGCGATCGTCGCGGGCCTTTTTTTGACCCCAGCTAACAACAACGAAGGAGAAACGCCCATGACTACGATCAATCGCAGGACCATGCTGGCCACCGGCGCGCTCGCGCTGGCGGGAACGGCTGCGCAGGCTACGTCCGCTGAGGCGCAGGCTGGGCCGAAGGCGATGTTTCCGGTGACGGCGACGACGATCCCGATTGTCGGCGAGACCGAGGTATTCCAGGTCCGCCGCATCTATTGCATCGGCCGCAACTATGCCGCGCATGCGATCGAGCGCGGCTCCGATCCGACGCGCGAGCCGCCGTTCTTCTTCCAGAAGCCGACCGATGCGATCCAGAATGTTGCGATCGGGACAGTTGCCGATCATTCCTATCCGTCGCTGACGAAAAACTATCATCACGAGGTCGAACTCGTCGCCGCGCTGAAATCCGGCGGCACCAACATTGCCGCCGACAACGCGCTGGATCACGTCTACGGCTATGCGCTCGGTCTCGACATGACCCGCCGCGACCTGCAGAACGGCATGGCCGCGGAAAAGAAGCCGTGGGAGATCGGCAAGAGCTTTGACCACGCTGCCGTGATCGGCCCGATCCATCCGGCTTCCAAGACCGGACATTTCACCAAAGGCGCAATCTCGCTCGCGGTCAACGGCACCGTCAGGCAGAACTCGGACCTGCGGAACATGATCTGGAGCGTCGCCGAGCAGATCGCAAAACTGTCGGAAGCCTTCGAGCTGAAGGCTGGCGACATCATCTATTCCGGCACGCCGGAAAATGTCGGCCCGGTGGTCAAGGGCGACGTGCTGCTGTGCAAGCTCGAGGGCCTGCCGGACGTGTCAATCCGGATCGTGTAGCAGGCCGCCCGACTCTCACGCCACGAGATCCCGATATTCGGGGTGCTTGCTGAGATAGTCGACGACAAAGCCGCAGCCGGCGATCACCTTGTGGCCGTCGGCGCGGATCAATTCCAGCGCGCCCTTGACGAGTTCGGAGGCGATGCCGCGGCCGCGCAGCGCACGCGGCGTCTCGGTGTGGGTGATGATGATGGCCGACGGCGTCGCGCGGTAGTTTGCGAAGGCGACGCCGCCTTCGACGTCGAGTTCGAAGCGGCTTTGTGCGCTGTTATTGCGGACCGATGTCATGTCTGATGTCTACGCTTTCAGTGTTTCAGCAGATCCTGGTAATCCGCGTGTTTCTCGATGAAGGCCTTCACGAACGGGCATTGCGCGATCACCTTCAAGCCCTCGGCGCGCACCTGGTCCAGCGCGCCGCGGATCAGCTTTGAGCCGATACCCTTGCCGCCGAGCGCCGGCGGCACTTCGGTGTGGATAAAGGTGATCACACCATCCGCTTTCTCGTAGTAGGTCGCGGCAATATGTCCGTCGGCCGCGAGCTCGTAGCGCTTGCGCCCGGGGTTGTTGACTACGGCTTCGTTCACACGTCCATCCATTATCTCATTCCCGTTGTTTGCATCGCGGCATCGCCCCGTGGTTGTCCCGCGAAATGGCAATCGCCCGCCTTGCAAGCCGATCATAACCGGCCTAGGTTTTTTTCAAGACATACGCCCCGAAGCGGCCAGATGGTCGTTTGGTCCTGCAATGTCATAATCGCTGGCTGCTGACGTATGCCTCTTTTCCAGGGAGGTCTACCATGTCGGATAAGCGTTTCTTTAGCACCCATAGACCTTGGGAGGACTGGTTCGGCATGCTGCTCGGCGTGCTGATCGTGGTCTCGCCGTGGTTTCCGATGCAGGCCGGCCGCGACGTCGTCGACGCCGACCGCAGCATCATGATCCTCAACACCTTCGTGATTGGCATGCTGGTGTTCGGCCTGGCCCAGCTCGAATATGTCGCCCTGCAGCGCTGGGAGGAGGTGGCAGCCATCGTGCTCGGCTGCTGGCTGATCGCTTCGCCGTTCCTGTTCGGCTATTCCGGCGACACCCTGCTGCAGGTGTGGCACGGCATCCTCGGCGCGCTGGTGGTTCTGCTGGGTGCGCTGCAGCTTTGGCAGGACTGGGGCAGGAGCGACCAGGAACTCGCCGACCATCCGCAGTGAGCGCCCTCGTCGCGGAGCGGTGGCTGGGCAGCCGGAGGCGCCGGGTCCGCCCTTGCCGAACACCGTGCGGAGGCGATAAACCGCAGAGGGGTGGCGAGAAGCCCCGCGTGATGAAATTCCCGATGGGACGGAAATGAGCGGAGAGACGGGTAGCGCGGCCACGCCGCGCGGCGGCCAGTTGCGGATGTCGCGCCGGGTCATGAACCTGGCGCATATCGTGACCCAGAATGCGCGCCGGCATGGCGATCGCGCAGGGTTCATTTGGCAGGACCGAAGCTGGACGTGGCGCGAGATCGATGGCCTCGTCTCAGTACTTGCCGCTGAGCTGGCGGCGCGGGGCATCGGCAAGGGTGACCGCATCCTGGTCCACTCCAAGAACTGCGACGAGATGTTCTGGTCGATGTTCGCCGCCTTCCGCCTCGGCGCGGTCTGGGTCCCGACCAATTTCCGCCTGATGCCCGACGAGGTCGCCTATCTGGCCGCAGCCTCCGGCGCCAAGGCTTTCCTCTGCCACGGCGACTTTCCCGAGCACGCCGCGGCCGTCGCCAATCCGGCGCTGCAATTCACCTGGCGGATCGGCGAGGAGGGGAGCTTTGGCGAGCGGACCGTCAGCGACGCGATCGCGGCGCATGCCGGCGCGAAGGTCGATAATGTCGCGGTCGAGCATGACGATCCCTGCTGGTTCTTCTTCACCTCCGGCACCACCGGCCGCTCCAAGGCCGCCGTGCTGACCCATGGTCAGATGGCCTTCGTGGTGACAAACCATCTCGCCGACCTGACGCCCGGCGTGAGCGAGCAGGATGCCTCGATCGTGGTCGCGCCGCTGTCGCATGGCGCCGGCATCCATCAGCTTATGCAGGCCGCGCGCGGCGTGCCGACCATCCTGCTGCCATCGGAGAAATTCGATATCGCCGAGACATTCCGGCTGATCGAGCAGCATCGCGTCAGCAATCTCTTCACCGTGCCGACGATCCTGAAGATGATGGTCGAGCATCCCGCCGTCGACCAGTCCGACCATTCCTCGCTGCGTCACGTGATCTATGCGGGGGCGCCGATGTATCGCGAGGACCAGAAGCTGGCGATGCGGAAGCTCGGCGCTGTGCTGGTGCAGTATTTCGGCCTTGGCGAGGTCACCGGCAACATCACCGTGCTGCCGCCGGCGCTGCACGATCCGGAGGACGGCCCGCATGCGCGGATCGGCACCTGCGGCTTTGAGCGCGTCGGCATGCAGGTCTCGATCCAGGACGACCAGGGACACGAATTGAAGCCGTTCGAGACCGGGGAGATCTGCGTGATCGGCCCGGCAGTGTTCGCGGGCTACTACGACAACCCCGAAGCCAATGCGAAGGCGTTTCGCGACGGCTGGTTTCGCACCGGCGATCTCGGCCACATGGACGAGGAAGGGTTTGTCTACATCACCGGCCGCGCGTCCGACATGTACATCTCCGGCGGCTCCAACATCTATCCGCGCGAGATCGAGGAGAAGATCCTGACGCATCCGGCTGTCGGCGAGGTCGCGGTGCTCGGCGTGCCCGATCCCTTCTGGGGCGAGGTCGGGGTTGCCGTCTGCGTCGCGCGCGAGGGCGCCAGCGCGGTCGGCGAGGCGGAGCTTGCCGCGTATCTTGCGCCGAAGGTGCCGCGCTACAAGATGCCGAAGCGCTTCTTCTTCTGGGATGCGCTGCCGAAGTCGGGCTACGGCAAGATACCCAAGCGCCTGATCCGCGATGAGCTGGAAGCGCGCGGGCTGCTCGACATCTCCACCAAGCAGACCTGACGATGCGCAGCATCGCCCAACCGGGTCCCATCGCGCGCGAGCGCATTCAATGGGTCGAAGCGCGAGGGCGCGCGTTTTCGTTTACGCTGCAGGCCGGCATTCCGCTGCTTGAAGCTGCGCGCCGCGGCTTCGCGGCGGAAGGGTTTTCCGGCGGCGTGTTGAGCGCAAGCGGCGGCGCGCTCGGCCCGTTCGCCTACGTGATGCCGGCACTGTCGAAGACCGGCGCCAACGCCGCATTCTACAGCGAGACATTTCGCCCTGATGGCATCACCCGGCTCAAGTTCGCCACGATGACGCTGGGCGAGCGCGACGGTGCGCCGTTCTTCCACTGCCACGGATTGTGGACCGAGGCTGACGGCCGCTTCAACGGCGGCCATATGCTGCCGGAGGAGACGGTGGTCGCCGAACCTTTCGAGGTGCAGGCCTTCGGTCTCAATGGCGCGATGTTTGTCGCCGAGCCTGATGCCGAGACCAATTTCAAACTGTTCGGCCCGGTGCCGCGCCAGGCGACCAGTGCTGAGACCGCCAGCCGCGCCTTTGCGCTGCGGCTGCGCCCGAACCAGGATTTTGCCTGCGCGCTGGAGAAGTTTTGCCGCCAGCATGGCATCCTGCACGCGCGCCTGCATGGCGGCGTCGGTTCGACCATCGGTGCCTGCTTCACCGATGGCCGCACAGTGGTGCCGTTCGCGACCGAGCTCGCGGTCCGAGCCGGCACGATCGCTCCCGATGCCGATGGCCAACTTGAAGCCGAGCTCGAGATCGCGCTGGTCGACTATCTCGGGGGCATCGCCGAAGGGAAATTGGTGCGCGGCGACAATCCAATGCTGATGACGATGGAGCTCGTGCTCGAAGTGCTGGACGAGGAGTAGGCTCTCTCCGACGTTGTAGGATGGGTAGAGCGAAGCGAAATCCATCGACTTCATAGCAAGCGGCCGCATGGCGGGTTCGCTTCGCTCTACCCACCCTACGATTCCGATTCAAATTTCAAACAGCTCTCCGCTGTCATCGTCCGGCTTGACTGGACGATCCAGTATTCCAGAGGCCATCGTGCTTGAGCCGAGAGGCCGCGGGTTACTGGATGCCCGCCTTCGCGGGCATGACGCTGGAGTTTGAGAGAGGGTGTGCGTCCGCGTTCTCGCGGCGCATTGCGTCCGAGGTTTGCTTCACTTTCCACCCTCCTCGAGATCAGAGGGCGCAGGGAAAGCCGGGCGCCGATTGCACCCATGGGTCCCGTGCAACAAAAAGCACGGGGGTAGGACCACAGGTTCAACCGGGATCACACCGGCTTTCCCTGCGCGACGGCTTTACGGCTTACTTCGTACTCTCCCCGGTGACCGGGCTTTCTTGCCACCGTCGCCCGCGGCAGCTCTTGCTGCTCGCGCGCTTAGCGCCAGCGTCGGGGCGCCAGGACCACACGACTTCGCCGTACGCAGCTACGCCATTCGTCCGGCGCTTTGCGCGCGCCTGACACAGCCACGTCCATCGCATCCCGCTTCCAACGTCCGTGACGATCGCGATACGCCCCTCCAAGTGGAGGCGGGACGGCGGGGTTTCTAAGATGATTTGCGGTGAGAACGAAGCGGAATGTTTTTCGTGGGCCGACTGGACGAGGCAAATCACGTTGATATTGCAGGAGAATTTTCGTTCACGAGAAATCCGCTACTGGTTACCACCAGCTCCGCCCTCATCCTGAGGAGCCTGCGAAGCAGGCGTCTCGAAGGATGGGCCGCGGGGCGGGACCGGGGCCTCATGGTTCGAGAGGCGCTGCGCGCTCCTCACCATGAGGGTCTGGCGTTGCGCGGGCGGCTAGGACGCAAACATCCTTACCGCCGCTTGCGGACGTGGATGTTGATGTCGAGATCGATGTTGCTGACGCAGGTCTGCTCGGTGCGATGCGAGCCGCCTTCGTGCCAGCGTCCTTTGGGCAGGCGGGCATCGCGCACATTGGCGAGCCGCAGGCAGCGCCATTGCGGGAGCATGCCTGAACTCTCGCCGGCGAACTGCCAGGCCAGCACGACTTCTTCGCCTGATTTGTTGGTGCCGATGATGTGCGGGCAAAGCTCGCGCGGCCGGCCCTCGTAAGTGCAGACGACCTGCTGCTCGCCGAGAATGGCTTTGCGGAAAAGAGCGTAGGTGGCGCTCGGCGCGCGGCGGACGCTCATCGGCAGGATCGTTCTTGTTGTGTTCCGTGATCTGTGCCAGATAATCATCCCGGGATTGAAGCTCTGAACTGCGTCGGTTGTTAGGTGCGCCCATGGCCTCGCGAAGAAGCCGAACGATCAATCTGCCGGCGCCCTACCTCAGGCGCGTCTGGCTCGATCCGTCCCGCATCACGGACCGGGAGGCTTATCCGTTCTGCCTGCCATTACTGCGGGATGACTTCGAGCTGAGCTTCGATCGTGCGATCACCATCATCGTGGGCGAGAACGGCACCGGCAAGTCGACGCTCTTGGAAGGTATAGCGGTGCTGGCCGGCTTCGACGAGGCCGGCGGCAGAAATGGCTACATGCCGGTCGATCACTCGAAGGCGATCGAGAAGATGGGCGGGCAATTGTCGACCGCGCTTCGCGCAAGCTGGTTGCCGAAAATCACCAATGGCTGGTTCTTCCGGGCGGAAAGCTTCTTTTCGGTTGCGAGATATCTGGACGAGGTCAACAACGAATTTATTCCGGGAGTGGGTCGCGGCATCCCTCCAGACTTCCTCTCCCATTCTCACGGCGAAGGCTTTTTGCGTTTCTTTAACGAGCAGTGCCAGCGTCAGGGCATCTTCATCTTCGACGAGCCGGAATCGGCGCTGTCGCCTGCGCGCCAGATCGAATTCCTGAAACTGCTGCGCCGCATGGACGTAACAGGACATTGCCAAGTGCTGATGGCCACGCATTCGCCGGTGCTGATGGCCTATCCCAACGCAACGCTGCTCCGGCTGACGAAATACGGGCTCGAGCCTGTTACCGTCGAGCAGACCGACCACTACAAGGTGATGCGCGAGTTCTACGCGGATCCGAAGGGCTTCGTGAACGCGGCAATCGCGGAATAGAGGGGGGCGGCGACATGGGCCGAAAGCGAAACCGCACGATCAATCTTCCTGCGCCTTATCTGAAGCGGGTCTGGCTCGATCGCTCCCTCGTTCCGGATTGGGACGCCTATCCATTCTGCCTTCCCATTTTCAGGGACGAGTTCGATCTGAGTTTCGAGTCCGCCATCACCATCATCGCCGGCGAGAACGGGACCGGCAAATCGACCATCCTCGAAGGCATCGCAGCGCTTGCCGGATTCGACAGCGGTGGGGGCGGCAAGGGACACAGGTTGGTCGATCATTCCGACGCCATCGAAGTGACCGGCGAAGATCTTTCGGTTGCCCTGCATGCCGGCTGGTTACCCAAGGTCAACTACGGCTGGTTTTTCAGGGCAGAGACGTTCTTTTCGGTCGCAAGACACCTGGATCGCGCCGCGCAGGAAGCTGAACAACTGCTTGGCGGGCAGGCCAGGCAATCGGCACCCGACTATCTCTCCTATTCCCACGCGGAGGGCTTCCTCTATTTCTTCGAAGAACGCTGCCAGCGTCAGGGCATCTTCATCTTCGACGAGCCGGAATCCGCGCTGTCGCCCTCGCGCCAGATCGAATTCCTGAAGCTGATGCGCCGGATGGACGAGACTGGCCAATGCCAGATCATCATGGCCACGCATTCGCCGATCCTGATGGCCTATCCAAATGCGACGCTGTTGCGATTGTCGAAATACGGACTCGAGCCGGTGAACGTGAAGGACACGGATCATTACAGGGTCATGCGCGAGTTCTGCGATGATCCCCATGGGTTCGTCGAGGCGGCGATCGAGGAGTGAGGCGAGCAGGGCGCTGACCCGCGGGGCGCTCGTCTTTCTGGTCCAGCACCGCTCCCGCCCGCGCCACAAACCAGCCGCGTTTGGTCTGAAAATGCCTTACGATATGGCAGCCCGCGCGCCTGCGGGCCGCCAAGATAAGATAAATGGGGAAACGACATGAGAGTGACGATCGCGAAGGTGGGAGCCGTGGTGGCGGCGCTGGCTGTGGTAGGGGCGGCTTGGGCCCATGGACCGACCCGGCAAAAGGTGCGGGAATCAATCGAGATCAGCGCGCCGCCTGCAAAGGTATGGGCAGTGATCGGGAATTTTCAGGACATGAGCTGGCTGCAGCCGGTCAGCAAGACCGAAGGTGAGAAAGGCAACGAGATCGGCGCCACGCGGCGGCTGACGCTTGCGAGCGGCGGCACGCTCGACGAGGAGCTCTACAAATACGACGCCGAGAAGTTGAGCTATTCGTACCGGATTACGGCTGTTGACGTGAAGGTGCTGCCGGTCACCAACTATTCCTCGACCTTGACGATATCGCCAGGGGCCGACGGCAAGGGCAGCGTTCTGGAGTGGGCCGGCGCCTTTTATCGCGGCTATCCCAACAACGACCCGCCACCTGAGTTGAACGATGAGGCCGCGGTGAAGGCGGTGAGCGGGCTTTATCGTTCAGGGCTTGAGGCGCTGAAGAAGAAGGTCGAGAGCGGAAGCTGATCATGCGGGCCATCGTTCTGGCGGCTGTGGTCGCCAGCATCGGCTCAGCCTCCGCCGAGGAGGCGTTCGTCACCAATCAGCTCAGCGAAAACCTGACGGTCGTGGACCTCGCAACGGTGCAGCCGGTCGCGACCATCGCGATTGGCGGCAAGCCGGCCGGCGTTGCCGTCACGCTGGATGGACGCTTCGCCTATGTGACAAGCCCCGAGGCCAAGGCGCTCACGGTGGTTGATGCCGCCGCGCGCCAGGTCGTCGGGAAAGTCACAGTCGGCGGCGGTCCGCTCGGTGTCGCGGTATCGCCGGATGGCGCGGCGGTCTATGTTGCTGACTGGCATGCCGCGGCTGTGCGGGTGATCGATCCGCTGGCGCTGCGCGTTGTCGCTGATATCGCGGTCGGCGCATCGCCCTCGGGCCTCGCGGTGACGCCCGACGGCCGGCTCCTGCTCTCGGCGGACCGCGACGACAACACTGTATCCGTCATCGATACCGCAACGCGCGACCGGCGGGCGGTCATCAAGGTCGGGATGCATCCGTTTGGAGTCACTATCGATGCAGAAGGCCGGCGTGCCTACACCGCCAATGTCGAATCAAACGACGTGTCGGTCATCGATATCGCAGAGGGCCGTGAGATCGGTCGTGTGAAGGCCGGCCTGCGCCCCTATGCGGTTGCGCTGGCGCAGGGCCGTGGCTTCGTCACCGACCAATATGACGGCACCGTCAGCGTGTTCGATCTCGCGACGCTGGCGCCGATCAAGCGCATCAGCGTCGGTGACTATCCGGAAGGGATCGCCGCGACGGCGGATGCGCGTCGCGTCGTCGTGGCAAACTGGGAGAGCAACACGCTCAGCGTCATCGATGCGGCCGAGCTTAAGGTGATCGGCGAGACCAAGGTCGGCGACGGTCCGCGCGCGTTCGGAGCTTTTCTGCGGCACTAGAGCGGGATGACTTGTCTTCGAATCGGCGTGACCGCGGTTGTCCACCTCTCCCATAGGGAGAGGCATAGGCCGCCTTCGGCGGCCGTCATAAGACACGCCGAAGCATAGCTTCGGCTACGGCGCAGCGCCGGGTGAGGGGTTATGGTTCCTCGATCGAGCTCATCCCCCTCACCCGGATCGCATCTCACGATGCGATCCGACCTCTCCCCGACGGGGAGAGGTAAGGCACCTCCGACGTGGCGCCAACTCGACCTGATCTCATCATGCTCTAACGCGCGGATGGAGGTTCGTGCCTAGGCCCATATTAGCGAAGCGTAACCCGCCCTTCGGCGCCGCCGCAAAGGGACGAAGCAATATCCTCCATTCGCTCGAACATCATGTCAGGCCCGAGCGCCCGCAGCTTGGCGGGCGCTGCATAGCCCCACGACACGGCGCCGCATGCGATGCCGACGGCGCGCGCGGCTTCGATGTCGCGGGTTTCGTCGCCGATCGAGATCACCTGCGACGGCGCAAGGTCGGCGCGCTTGAGGACGCGGCTGAATTTAGCGGCCTTGCCGAAGATCGACGCGCCGCAATCGAACGAGGAGAACAGCGCGGCTGTCTCGCCAAGCAGCCGGCGTGCGTTCGCCTCGTTGTCCGAACTGACCAGCGCCAGTTGCAGGCCGCCGTCCTTGAGTGTGCGCAGCATGGTTTCGGTACCTGGAAACAGTTCGATATCGGCCAGGTGCTCCGCTTTCAGCCGGCGCATATGCCGGGCGATGATGGGTATCTTCCACATCGGCACTTCAAGCCGCGCGACGATCTCGCGCGAGCCGGCATGCCGCAGCTCTTCGACGTCCTCGTCCGCGACGCGGCGGAAACCGAAGCGGTCGGCAACATCGTTTACGTTGCGCAGGAACCAGGGAAAGCTGTCTGCAAGCGTGCCGTCGAGGTCGAAGATGACAAGGGAGTAGGGCATTCGGCGGGAGAAGAGATAGCACGCGCCGAGACAATTGCGAAATTAACAAATGGAAAAGCAGTCGCAAAGCTGCGATCGGCATTGGCTGTTGTCGCATGCCGCCAGATGGCAGTTGCACTAACGTCGCTCGGCTTCGGCCTCCTGTTCGAGTTGCAGGATATGGGCCCGCAGCGCATCGAACCTGGCTTCCGTGGCGTCGCTGAATAGCGGATCCTTGTGGGGGGACAAGGCTGACGCGATTTCGGTCCAATCCTCGGACTGCAATGCCTTCAGCGCGGCCGGAAAGAAATCACGATCTTCCATCCTGATATGACGCCGCTCATGCTCCAGGAAATCGCGAACGATGCGGTCCACGTCCTGACGAAGGAACTCGCGATCGGCAAGCACGCCGTCGACGGCTTTGGCGACGCGGTGCAAACGCTTGGCGCCTTCCCGGTGCTCATGCGCGAGATCGCCGATCTTCTCCACGGCGGCGGGATCGCGAATTTTCAGCTTGGCGAAGACGCGGTCTTCCTGAGCGTGGTGGTACATCTCAGTATAGACTTCGAAATAGGCGATGATGGCGCGGATGACCTCGTAGTCCGGTCGGCCCGAGCGATCGAAAATATCCAGCTCGTGCTCGAGGACGGCAAGCAGCCGTTCAATGTTGCGGTGCTCTTGGCTTAGCAGCTCGATGATCATTGCGGTGATCCACAAGGGGGTGAACCATCGCAGAAAAGTAGACGCTCAAATCATCGTGGCATTGCGTTAGATCAAGGTCGGAACCGATTTGCACCGGAACGCGTCCGAAGCGTCGGAAAATCCTCACTCCGCTGCTTCGCTCGCGCTGCTCTTGCGTGGCTTGCTGTTCGCCTTCTTCAGCACCGGCGCCAGGAATTTGCCGGTGTAGCTCCGCGGCGCTTTCGCGATATCCTCCGGCGGACCCCAGGCGACGATTTCGCCGCCGCCGTCGCCGCCTTCGGGGCCGAGGTCGATCACCCAGTCGGCGGTCTTGATGACTTCGAGGTTGTGCTCGATCACGACGACCGTGTTGCCCTGGGCGACCAGCTCGTGCAGCACCTCCAGCAGTTTTGCGACGTCGTGGAAGTGCAGGCCGGTGGTCGGCTCGTCAAGGATGTAGAGCGTGCGGCCGGTGGCGCGCTTTGACAGCTCCTTTGCCAATTTGACGCGCTGGGCTTCGCCGCCCGAGAGCGTGGTCGCTTGCTGGCCGACATGGATGTAGTCGAGGCCGACGCGGTGCAGGGTCTGGAAGGTTTCGCGCACGCGCGGCACCGCCTTGAAGAAGTCGGCGGCTTCTTCCACGGTCATGTCGAGCACGTCGGCGATCGACTTGCCCTTGAACAGCACCTCCAGCGTCTCGCGGTTGTAGCGCTTGCCTTTGCAGACATCGCAGGTGACGTAGACGTCCGGCAGGAAGTGCATCTCGATCTTGATGACGCCGTCGCCCTGGCAGGCCTCGCAGCGGCCGCCCTTGACGTTGAAGGAGAAGCGGCCGGGCTCGTAGCCGCGTGCCTTGGCCTCGGGCAGGCCGGCGAACCATTCGCGGATCGGCGTGAAGGCGCCGGTATAGGTCGCGGGGTTCGAGCGCGGGGTGCGGCCGATCGGCGACTGGTCGATGTCGATGATCTTGTCGATATGCTCCAAGCCCTCGATGCGGTCGTGCGGCGCGGCGGCTTCGCTGGCATTGTTGAGCTTGCGCGCGATCGCCTTGTAGAGCGTGTCGATCAGGAGCGTCGACTTGCCGCCGCCGGAGACGCCGGTGATGCAGGTGAACAGCCCCAGCGGAATCTCCGCCGTGACGTTCTTCAGGTTGTTGCCGCGGGCGTTGACGACCTTGATGGTGCGGCGATGGTTTGGCGGCCGCCGGTCGGAGATCGGCACCGAAAGCTCGCCGGTGAGATATTTGCCGGTCAGCGATTTCGGATTGCGCATGATCTCGGCGGGCGTGCCTTGCGCGACGATATGCCCGCCATGCATGCCGGCGCCGGGGCCGATGTCGAGCACGTAGTCGGCGAGGCGAATGGCGTCCTCGTCATGTTCGACCACGACCACGGTGTTGCCGAGGTCGCGCAGCCGCTTCAGCGTATCCAGGAGCCGCGCATTGTCGCGCTGGTGCAGGCCGATCGAGGGCTCGTCCAGCACATAGAGCACGCCTGTCAGCCCCGAGCCGATCTGGGACGCGAGTCGGATGCGCTGGCTTTCGCCGCCGGACAATGTGCCGGAGGAGCGGGACAGCGTGAGATAGTTGAGGCCGACGTCGAGCAGGAAGGTCAGTCGCTCGCGGATTTCCTTCAGCACGCGCGCGGCGATCTCGTTCTGCTGCGTGTTCAGCGCTTCCGGCACGGTCTCGAACCACTCGCCGGCGCGCTTCACCGACAGGTCGGCGATCTCGCCGATATGCTTGCCGCCGATCTTGACGCACAGCGCTTCCGGCTTGAGGCGATAGCCACTGCAGGCGGCGCAAGGAATGTCGGTGAAATATTTCGCCAGCTCCTCGCGCGCCCACTCGCTCTCGGTCTCGCGGTAGCGGCGGTTGATGTTGGTGATCACGCCCTCGAACGGCTTCTTGGTGTCGTAGGAGCGGACGCCGTCCTCATAGGAGAACTTGATCTCGTCGTCGCCGGAGCCGTGCAGGATGGCGTTCTGCGTCTTCTTCGCCAGGTCCTTCCACTTGGTGTCGAGCGTGAACTTGTAGTGCTTGCCGAGCGCGGTCAGCGTCTGCAGGTAATAGGGCGAGGAGGACTTGGCCCACGGCGCGATCGCGCCCTTGCGCAGGGACAGATCCTTGTCGGGAATGACGAGGTCCTCGTCGACATGCTGCTCGATGCCGAGGCCGCCGCAGGCGGGGCAGGCGCCATAGGGATTGTTGAACGAGAACAGCCGCGGCTCGATCTCGGGGATGGTGAAGCCGGAGACCGGGCAGGCGAACTTTTCCGAGAACAGGATGCGTTCCGGTCCGCTCTTGTCGTGGATCTTTGCGGTCTTCTTCTTTTCTTCGGCGGGAGCTGCCGCCGGGGCGTCGGCGAATTCGATCACCGCAAGGCCCTCGGCAAGCTTGAGCGCGGTCTCAAAGCTCTCCGCGAGACGCTGACCGATGTCGGGGCGCACCACGATGCGGTCGACGACGACGTCGATGTCGTGCGGAAACTTCTTGTCGAGGCTCGGCGCTTCGGCGAGCTCATGGAAGGTGCCGTCGATCTTGACGCGCTGAAAACCCTTCTTGAGATATTCGGCGAGCTCTTTCCGGTACTCGCCCTTGCGGCCGCGCACGACCGGCGCCAGCAGATAGAGGCGAGTGCCCTCGGGCAAGGCGAGCACGCGATCGACCATCTGCGAGACGGTCTGGCTCTCGATCGGCAATCCCGTGGCCGGCGAATAGGGCACGCCGACGCGGGCCCAGAGCAGGCGCATGTAGTCGTAGATCTCGGTGACAGTGCCGACGGTGGAGCGCGGGTTCTTCGAGGTGGTTTTCTGCTCGATCGAAATGGCGGGCGAGAGGCCGTCGATCTGGTCGACATCAGGCTTCTGCATCATCTCCAGGAACTGGCGGGCATAGGCCGACAGCGATTCGACATAGCGGCGCTGGCCCTCGGCATAGATGGTATCGAAGGCAAGCGAGGACTTGCCGGAGCCGGACAGGCCGGTGAAAACGACGAGCTTGTCGCGGGGAATCTCGACGTCGATGTTCTTGAGATTGTGCTCCCGCGCGCCGCGGATCGTGATGGCACGCGTTGAGGAGCCGGCGGTCGGTTGGCGCTTCGCCCTGAGCACTTCATCCATATCGGCATTTCCAGGCGCTTGTAAGCGCGCCACGTTATGGGCGCGCGTCGTCGGAAATCCCTACCACGGCGCCGATGGGGTGATGCCGGAACATAGGAAGAACGGGCGACGATTTCCAGTGCTCAGCACGAATCATCAACGATTTGTTTCTGATCGCATTTCCTGCGTGCAGCTTTGGCAGTAGCTGGCAGCAAGAGGGGCTCGCGCAAGCGGAGCTTCGCAGATGAGCGGCTCGGAACTAACGACACGCAAACAAAAAGGCCGGCACAAGGCCGGCCTTTTCTTAAGATTGATATCCGATCGCGAGATCAGTACCGTCCGATGATCGGAGCGCCGCCGAGGCCGAACTTGTAGTTCACGCGGACGGTGACGAGGTCGATGTCCTGCTTGATATTCTCGGTGGCGAAGAGGCTGCCGGCCGGGCCGGCGAAGCCATTGTTGATGAAATCGTAGGAGCGATTGCCCAGGAAGATGTGATTGTACTCGGCGCCGACCGACCAGTTCGGCGCAAAGCCGTACTCGATGCCAGCGCCAACCGAGGCTCCCCAGCGGGTGTCGTTGATGTCGTTGGTGATCGGGAAACCGGTGAAGGCGTCACGCACGCGGTAGCGATCGGCGACCACGGCCGCGCCGCCCTTGACGTAGAACAGCACATTGTTGGCAGCATAGCCGATCTGGCCGGTGATCAGGCCGAAGGCGTCGACCCTGGTCTCGTTGGTGTCGATGCCCGTCAGCAGGCTGACGTTGCTGCCCTTGAAGTCAGCCCAGTTGCCCTGACCTTCGACACCGAACACCCAGGTTCCGGTCTGCCAGCGATAGCCGATCTGACCACCAGCAGTGCCGCCGTCGGCGTTATGGGAGCCGTCACTGAAACCAAGGACGTCCCAGCGGTTGCGGCTCGTTCCCCAGCCGCCGTTGCCGCCGATATAGAACCCGGTCCAGTCGTAGACGACGGCGACGGGCGCCGGCGGAGCCTTGACATAAGGGCGCGCGGCAAGATCGGCAGCCGAGGCGGGCGCAGCCAGCGCAACCAAGGCAACCGTTCCAAGCAAAAACTTCTTCATCGTAGCTCTCCAGCCTTTGTTCGCTTCAATTTGGTCCCGAAGCGTTACGGTATTAAAGACGCGAGCGCCGCGCCGTCGTTTTAGGCATATACTCCGATTCAACCGGAAATACCGTCGCCGAAACGCAACACTTCCCGGCGAAGTAGCGGGAACATAAGTTAATGATTTTCTTGATGTTTTATGGAACCCGAGGGTCGATTTCGGGTTCCATCCTGTCTGCACCAAATTTAGGCCACAATGTCACCACGATTACGTCAAGTTGCATGGAACAAAACTGGAACAATGGCGCGGCTGGTGCTATATGTGGATAACCGCGTAATGGACGGGGAATGGCTGCGCCCGACGGTGTCGGCGAGCGTATAGGTCCGTCAGCAATGTAAGATGTGGTTAGCGAAGACTGAATGTGGCCGCCGTGTAACCGGCCGGCCCAGCGATTGAGTGGAGAGCGGCGATGGCGGGAAGCGTAAATAAGGTCATTCTGGTGGGCAATCTCGGCAAGGACCCAGAAATCCGGCGGACCCAGGACGGCCGTCCGATCGCCAATCTGAGCGTCGCGACCTCCGAGACCTGGCGCGACCGGGCCACCGGCGAGCGCAAGGAAAAGACCGAGTGGCACCGTGTCGTCATCTTCAATGAAGGGCTCGCCAAGGTCGCCGAGCAATACCTGAAGAAGGGCGCCAAGGTTTACGTCGAGGGCCAGCTCCAGACCCGGAAATGGACCGATCAGAGCGGGGTCGAGAAATATTCGACCGAAGTGGTGCTGCAGGGCTTCAACTCCAACCTCACGATGCTGGACGGCAGGGGCGGCGGTGGCGGCAGCTTCTCCGACGACATGGGCAGCGGTGGCGGCGATTTCGGCGTCAGCGGCCCCTCGAGTTCCGCGCCACGCCGCGCCGTGCCGGCCGGCGCCCGCAACAACAACGACATGGACGACGATATCCCGTTCTGATCGAGCGGTACGTTGCCGGAAAGATCGCGTGAGGATGAAAATCTCCCTCGCGCGATACAGCTTGCGTCGAACTTATCCTCTTCAATGACTGCAGGATATCAGCGTCAAGCGATTGATATGGCTTGATGTGCCGCGGCCGGGTTGCTTGTGGCTCCGGTTAATGTGAATTCTGAGGAAATCGATCTAACCGACAGGGCGGGGCGATGCGGGCGCCGCCAACGGCCCGCGGGCGGTTTCCTGACCTCGGAGGGCGCCTTGCCGCACGCCGCTGGGGTGTTCCCGCGGCGCGCCGGTCGACCCCGTAAGTCTATGAAAAAACGAAGGGAAAAACCGGTCGCCGAGGCCGTTCCGGGGTGGTGGTCGGGCCCCCGATACGCTATATGATTCTGCAGTAGAACCGACCCGGATTCCCCCTTTGTCAGAACCTGAAGACGACAAGCCCGGCGAGCCGTCGGGGCCCTCCGACATTCGTCCCGTTTCCATCCTCGACGAGATGAAGAAGTCCTACCTCGACTACGCCATGAGCGTGATCGTGGCGCGGGCGCTCCCCGATGCGCGTGACGGGCTCAAGCCGGTCCACCGCCGCATCCTGTATTCGATGTACGACCAGGGGCATACGCCGGACAAGAAGTACGTCAAGTCCGCGCGCGTGGTCGGCGACGTCATCGGTAAGTATCACCCGCACGGCGACCAGTCGATTTACGACGCCATGGTGCGCATGGCGCAGGATTTTTCGATGCGCGTGCCGCTCATCGACGGCCAAGGCAATTTCGGCTCGGTCGACGGTGATCCGCCGGCGGCCTATCGATACACCGAAGCACGCCTGACGCGGGCGGCAGAGGCTGTGCTGGCGGACATCGAGAAGGACACGGTCGACTTCCAGCCCAACTACGACAACAGCGAGCAAGAGCCGTCGGTATTGCCGACGCGGTTTCCGAACCTCCTGGTCAATGGCGCGGGCGGCATCGCCGTCGGTATGGCCACCAACATCCCGCCGCACAATCTCGGCGAGGTCGTCGACGCCTGTGTGGCGCTGATCGACAACCCGGCGCTCGCCATCGACGACCTCATCAACATCATTCCGGGGCCGGATTTCCCCACCGGCGGCATCATCCTCGGTCGAGCGGGCATCCGGGCATCCTATCATCTCGGCCGCGGCTCGATCGTGATGCGCGGCAAGGTCACGATCGATACCCTGCGAAAGGATCGCGAGGCGATCATCATCACGGAGATCCCGTACCAGGTTAACAAGGCGAACATGGTCGAGCGGATCGGCGAGCTGATCCGCGAGAAGAAGATCGAGGGGATTTCCGACCTGCGCGACGAATCCGACCGCGAAGGTTTCCGCGTCGTGATCGAACTGAAGCGCGAGGCGATGCCGGACGTGGTGCTGAATCAGCTCTACCGCTTCACGCCGCTGCAGACCAACTTCCCGGCCAACATCCTGGCACTCGATTCCGGCCGTCCGCAGACGATGAACCTGAAAGATCTGCTGACGATCTTCGTCAACTTCCGCGAACAGGTGGTGACCCGGCGAACCAAATACCTGCTCGGCAAGGCGCGCGACCGCGCACACCTCCAGGTGGGCCTAGCCATCGCGGTTGCCAATATCGACGAGGTCATCCGCGTCATCCGTTCTTCGCCGAATCCGGCGGCCGCGCGCGAAACGCTGATGTCGCGCGATTGGCCGGCGCGGGACGTCGAAGACATGATCACGCTGATCGACGATCCGCGCCACCGCATCAATCCGGACGGCACCATCCGCCTTTCGCTGGAGCAGGCGAGGGAAATCCTCGACCTCCGGCTGCAGCGCCTCACCGCGCTCGGCCGCGACGAGATCGGCGAGGAACTCACCAAGCTCGCCGCCGAGATCTCCGACTATCTCGACATCCTGCGCTCGCGCGCCCGGGTGCAGGCGATCGTCAAGACCGAGCTTGCCGAGGTGAAGGCCGAGTTCGCCACCCCGCGCAGGACTGTTATCGTCGAGCAGGAAGGCGAGGTCGAGGACGAGGATCTGATCCAGCGCGAAGACATGGTGGTGACCGTGTCGCACGCCGGCTACGTCAAGCGCGTGCCGCTGTCGACCTATCGCGCCCAGCGCCGCGGCGGCAAGGGCCGGGCCGGCATGCAGACCCGCGACGAGGATTTCGTCAGCCGCGTGTTCGTGGCCTCCACCCACACGCCGGTCCTGTTCTTCTCCTCGCGCGGCCAGGTCTACAAGGAAAAGGTGTGGCGATTGCCGATGGCCGCGCCGAATGCGCGCGGCAAGGCGCTGATCAACATCCTGCCGCTGGAGCAGGGCGAGCGCATCACCACCATCATGCCGCTGCCGGAGGATGAATCTTCCTGGAAGAATCTCGACGTGATGTTCGCCACCACCGGCGGCAACGTCCGTCGCAACAAGCTGTCCGACTTCGTCGACGTCCGCCGTTCCGGCATCATCGCCATGAAGCTGGAGGAGGGCGAGGCGATCGTCGACGTGCAGATCTGCACCGAGCATGACGACGTGCTGCTGACCGCCGCCGGCGGCCAGTGCATCCGTTTCCCCGTCACCGATGTGCGCGTCTTCACCGGCCGTACCTCGATGGGCGTGCGCGGCATTTCGCTGGCCGAAGGCGACAAGCTGATCTCGCTCGCGATCCTGCGCCATGTCGAGACGACCTCGGACGAGCGTTCGGCCTACTTGAAGATGCGCCGCGCGGTCGCAGGCGAAGCGACCGCCGAGGAGCCGGTCGAGACCGAGGCCGAGGAGGCCACAGGCGCGATCCAGCTCTCGCAGGAGCGCTATGTCGATATGTCGGCGCAGGAGCAGGTGGTGCTGACGGTGTCCGAAAACGGCTACGGCAAGCGGACCTCATCCTACGAGTACCGCACCACCGGCCGCGGCGGCAAAGGTATCGTCGCCATGAGTGTCAACAGCCGCAACGGCAAGCTGGTGGCCTCGTTCCCGGTCGAGGAGGCCGACCAGATCATGCTGGTGACCGACAAGGGCCAGCTCATCCGCTGCCCCGTCGGCGACATCCGCATCGCCGGCCGCTCGACCCAAGGCGTCATCGTGTTCGATACCGCCGACGACGAGCATGTCGTCTCGGTCGAGCATATCGGCGACGACAGCGAGAATGGCGAGAACGGCAACGGAAACGGCGGCCAATGACCCGTAGCCCTGGTGAAGCGCAAGCGTAGCCCGGGACCTTCGTGGGTCCCGGGACCTTCGTGGGTAAGGATGGAATCCCGGGTTGCGCTTCGCTCCACCCGGGCTACAGCTACGGACTTCACCAACTCCAGCGAAAGCCAATGTCGCGACGCGCGACGTCAGGGCGGCTGTTGTCAGGTGGTCAGATCTCGATTTCCGTCCCGAACTCCACCACCTGTCCGGTCGGCACGCCGAAGAACGCCGCGGTGCGTTCGGCGTTGCGTTGCAGGAATGCGAAGATTGATTCCCGCCAAACCCACATGCCCGGAACGTCCTCGCGCGGGATGATGGTCTCGCGGCCGATATAGTAGGTGACATCGGAAAGATCGATGCCGGGCAGCTTGCCCTGTCGGCAGGCGAGTTGCAGGCCCTCATAGATGGTCGGGTATTGCATGAAGCCGTAGTGCAGGATCACCCGCGTGATGCCCGGGATGATGTCGATGATCTCGGCGCGGTCGTCCTCGGAAATGCGCGGGGATTCCTCGATCTGCACGGTGACCAAAAGAACGCGTTCGTGCAGGACGTGGTTGTGCTTGACGAACTGCGTCAGTGCGAGCGGCACGCCGCTCGGCGCGGCTGCGAGGAACACGGCAGTGCCCGGCAGCCTGGCGCGGCACTTGGTGATCGCGGTCTCGATCAAATCCTCTTCCGGCTGGCGCAGTCTTGCGCGGGCGCGCTCGACCAGTTTTACACCGCCGCGCCAGGTGAGCATCAGGAACGCGATCAAGCCTGCAAGCAGCAGCGGAAACCAGCCGCCTTCGTGCAGCTTGGTCGAGTTGGCCGCGAAGAAGATGAGGTCGATGACAAGGAAGAAACCGTTGACGGCGAGCACGATCAGCGGCGAGTAGCCCCACTGGATCGCAACCAGCGCCGCCAGCAGCGTGGTGATCGCCATCAACAAGGACACCGCGATGCCATAGGCGCCGGCGAGGGCGTCCGAAGTGCCAAAGCCCAGTACCGCGCCAAGCGTCGCGGCGGCGAGCAGCCAGTTCACCAGCGGCACATAGATCTGGCCGATCGCGTCGCTGGTGGTGTGGAGGATGTGCATCCGCGGCAGGAAGCCGAGCTGGATCGATTGCTGGGTCAGCGAGAACACGCCCGAGATGATCGCTTGGGAAGCGATCACGGTGGCGATCGCGGAGAAAGCGACCAGTGGGTAATGCAGCCAGTCGGGCGAGAGCTGGAAGAACGGATGGTCCAGCGCGCCCGGATCGGTGATCAACAGCGCGGCCTGCCCGAAATAATTGAGCACCAGCGCGGGCAGGCAGACGGCGAACCAGGCGAGCCGGATCGGAAACCGCCCAAAGTGCCCCATGTCGGCGTACATCGCCTCACCGCCCGTGACCGCGAGAAAAGCTGCGCCGAGGATGGCGAAGCTGATGTGGAAGTTCTGGTGGATCAGGAAATTGAAGGCATAGAACGGGCTGAGTGCCGCGAGCACCGCCGGCGCCTGGACGATGCCGTGGATGCCGAGCGCCGCGAGAACAAGGAACCAGCCGAGCATGACCGGTCCGAAAATCCGGCCGATGAAGCCGGTGCCCTGCTTCTGCATCGCGAACAGGCCAACCAGAATCACGATGGTGATCGGCACCACCGCCGGCGCCAGCGATGGCGCGTCCACCTTTAATCCCTCGATCGCGCTCAAGACCGAGATCGCCGGGGTGATTGCGCCGTCGCCGTAGAGCAGGGCGGCGCCGATGAGGCCGACGACCAGAAGCTGCGCACGCCAGGTGCCCGGCTGGGCATGGCGCGCGTGCAGCAGCGCCAATATCGCCACGATCCCGCCTTCGCCGCGGTTGTCTGCACGCAGGATCAGGAGCGCGTATTTAATCGAGATGATCAGGATCAGCGCCCACAGGATCAGCGATACCACGCCCAGGACGGCGTTCGGCGCGATCGTGCCGCCATGGGCGGCCGCCCTGGCAGCCTCCTTCAATGCATAAAGGGGACTGGTCCCGATATCGCCATAAACGACGCCAAGCGCGCCGATGGTTGTTGCAAGAGGAAGGGGGCTCGGCGGATGGCCTGAGGCGATGGCGGGCGTGCTTGACATCAGCGAGACCCCCGATTGCACCGCGCCGACCGGATCATCCTCAAGGGCGCGACCAAACGGCAGTCTGCGACGAGACGTCGCAAATTACCACTATGTTCCTGCGGAGGCGGGGGATCGGGGTTACGGGGTGCGGTCGGCGGTGACCAGACGGGCTTCGCGGACCGCGGCATTGCCGCCGGCCTTGCGGAGGCAGGAGGCATCAAAATTCGGCCAATTCTGCTGCGCGCAGGTGTCCTTGGCGGCGGGGCGGATGTCTAGCCGGTCAGCCTTGGCAAGAGCGCGGGGCACGCTGGCCTCGACCTGGGGCGCAAAGCCCGGAAGAACGGTGAGAGCGGCGGCAATGAAGGCGGCAACGGCGACGGCGGAAAGTGCCTTGATCATGACGGTTCCCTGTCAGTGGGCCTTGGCGGCCCGTCGTTTCGTTGGCGGCGGTGATAGAGGCCGCCAGTTTCCTGCTGTCTTCGCCGGAGGCGAAAATGATTTCGTTCCCTGGGCATTTTGTTTCGTCGGCGCCAGATCAATGAAACATTGGGGTTCAGGGCCGCCTGGGAACCCGGCTGGCTTGCCGGCCAGCCCCGGGCAGGCTAGAGGGGGATATGCCTCGCACCGCGCTTTATCCCGGCTCGTTCGACCCGGTCACCAACGGCCATCTCGACGTGGTCAAGCACGCCGTCGTTCTCTGCGACCGCCTGATCGTCGCCATCGGCGTCCATCCGGGGAAGAAGCCGCTGTTTTCGGTCGAGGAGCGCCTGGTGATGCTGCAGGAGGTATTCGGCCCCGTCGCCGCCAAAGCCGGCTGCGGCTTCGATTGCATCACATTCGATGACCTGGTCGTCACCGCGGCGCAACGCGCCGGTGCTACGATTCTGATCCGGGGCCTGCGGGACGGCACCGACCTGGACTACGAGATGCAGATGGCCGGCATGAACGAAGCCATGGCGCCCGAGGTGCATACCGTTTTCCTGCCGGCCTCGCCGACAGTCCGGCCGATCACGGCCACTCTGGTGCGCCAGATCGCCGGCATGGGCGGCGATGTCTCCAACTTCGTGCCCAAAGCCGTCGCCGCCCGACTCAAGGCCAAATTCGCCAGCTAGCTCTCGCGCTCTTCTCAGACATCCGTTCCGGAGTTTTCATGATCCGAATCCTCGCCGTTCTCGCCGCGCTCCTCTGTGTGGCTCCCGCGGTCGCGCAGCCCTTGCCGGCCAATCTGGACAAGGCCAATGCGATCGTGATCGACACCAACAAGGGCCGCATTGTCGTCAAGCTCAGGACGGACATCGCGCCGCAGCATGCCGAGCGCATCAAGCAGCTCGCGCGCGAGGGCTATTACAACAACGTGCCGTTCCACCGCGTGATCGACGGCTTCATGGCGCAGACCGGCGACGGCCAGAAATTCGACGGCACCGGCGGCTCGAAATACCCGAACCTGAAGCAGGAATTCTCGAACGTGCCGTTCAAGCGCGGCATCGTCGGCATGGCTCGACGGGGTGACAGCGTCGACAGCGCCAACTCGCAGTTCTTCATCATGTTCGCGGACGGCCCGAGCCTGAACAACCAATACACCGTAATCGGCGAAGTGGTGTCCGGCATGGACGTGGTCGACAAGTTGAAGAAGGCCCCCGCAGGCTCCCCGAGCGGTGCGGTAACCGATCCCGACAAGATGGTGAAGGTGCAAGTCGCATCCGACGTCAAGTGAGGCTTGCCGATGCTGCGCGGCAAACCATTTCTCTGGTTTGCAGCGCCGCTGATGCTGCTTGCCTGCACGGCGCGGGCGCAGCCGGCGCCCGAGAAGCTTGATACGCTCAAGGACCTTTTCATAAAGCTGCACAGTTGCTTCAAGCCGCCGCCGCTGTCGCAGGCCAACCCGATCGACATCACCGTGATCGTCAGCTTCACCCGCCAGGGCGCGATCCTCGGCCGTCCCAGGATCACCTATGAGACGGCGGAGGCCAGCGAGAATGACCGGTTGCAATACCGCATCGCCGTGATGCAGGCCTTGGAACGTTGCACGCCGTTGCCATTTACCGATGCACTGGGCGGCGCGGTTGCCGGCCGGCCGATGGCGATCCCTTTCCGAACCCGCAAACGTCAACCCGAAGCCAAAGAGAGGCGAGCATGGCTGTTACCGAAAATACTTTGATCCTCGAGACCACCCAGGGTCCCGTCACCATCGAGATGCGCCCTGATCTCGCGCCGAACCACGTCGCCCGCATCAAGGAATTGGTGCGCGAGGGCTTTTACGACGGCATCGTGTTCCACCGCGTGATCGAGGGCTTCATGGCCCAGACCGGTTGCCCCCATGGCACCGGCACGGGCGGCTCCGGAAAGAAGCTGAAGGCCGAGTTCAACAAGGAGCCGCATGTCCGCGGCACCGCCTCGATGGCGCGCGCCGCCAACCCGGATTCCGGCGACAGCCAGTTCTTCATCTGCTTCGACGACGCCGCCTTCCTCAACGGCCAGTACACGGTCTGGGGCAAGGTCACCGAGGGCATGGAGAACGTCGACAAGATCAAGCGCGGCGAGCCGGTGCAGAACCCGGACAAGATCGTCAAGGCAAGGATGGCTGCCGACGCGACAGCCTGACACTCAATCGTCATACCCGGGCTTGACCCGGGTATCCATCGCTCTTCAGAAGAGTCTTTCCTAGGAGATGGATTGCCGGGTCAAGCCCGGCAATGACGGCTAGAAAATGCGCACCGACCTCTTTGACTTCGACCTCCCGCCTGAACGGATCGCGCTGCGGCCCGCGAGTCCGCGCGACGCCGCGCGGATGCTGGTGGTGCAGGGGGACGGCGTGCTGCGCGACCGCACCGTGGCCGAGCTGCCGCAATGGCTCGAGCCGGGCGACCAGCTCGTGGTCAACGACACCAAGGTGATCGCGGCGCAATTGAAGGGCCGCCGCATCGGCCGCGAGACCGAACCGAAGATCGAGGCGACGCTGATCAAGCGGCTCGACGGTTCGCGCTGGCAGGCGCTGGTGAAGCCGGCGAAGAAATTGGCGGAAGGCGACACTGTCCGCTTCGGCAATGAGGGCAGGGTCTGCCTGCTTGGACATCTCGATGCGCAGGTCGAAGCCAAGGGGCAGGAAGGCGAGGTGACGCTGTCATTCTCCTTCCACGGGCCCGCGCTCGACCAGGCCATCGCCGATCTCGGTAACCCGCCGCTGCCGCCTTACATCGCCTCGAAGCGCACGCCAGACGATCAGGACGCCGCCGACTACCAGACCATGTTCGCGGCCAATGAGGGCGCGGTCGCAGCCCCGACCGCGGGCCTGCATTTCACGCCGGCGCTGGAAGCTGCAATACGTGGCCACGGCGTCGATATTGTCAGACTGACCCTGCATGTTGGGGCAGGGACGTTCCTGCCGGTGAAGGTGGACGACACCTCCGAGCACAGGATGCATTCCGAATGGGGCTGCGTCTCCGCAGAGACCGCCGCCGCGCTGAACGCGGCGCGCGCCAAAGGCGGGCGCATCATCGCGGTCGGCACGACCTCATTGCGACTGCTCGAAAGCGCTGCGAGGGAGGATGGCACGATCCAGCCATTCACCGGCGACACCGCGATCTTCATCACGCCCGGCCACCGCTTTCGCGGAGTCGATATCCTGCTGACCAATTTCCATCTGCCACGCTCGACCCTGTTCATGCTGGTGTCGGCCTTCTCCGGCCTCGAGACGATGAAGCGGGCTTATGCACATGCGATCGCTGCGGGCTATCGTTTCTATTCGTATGGCGATGCGTGCCTGCTCTTTCGCGCGCACGAGGGACGCGAGTTTCTGTAGATTGTGTAGCGTCGGATTGCGCAGGAGCTTTATGCGTTCGCGCTGCCAGTTGATGTGCCCTCGCCCCTTGTGGGAGAGGGCTGCTCCGCTGCTGCTATTTGACTCATTCGGGTGAGGGGTTGCCTCCGCGGGCACGGTCGCCCGTGGCGACAACCCCTCATCCGGCGCTTCGCGCCACCTTCTCCCACAAGGGGAGAAGGGAATGAGCGTCAACGGCTCTTGCGGCGGGGCGGTTCGAGGATCACCTGCTTCAGATCCAGTCCGCTGACGATGATGACCACGAAGCTCAGCTTGCCGCGTTCGCGTGTCAGGCCTCCGCTGATCGCCTTGCCCGAGGCGGCCCGTTCCGCCACGCGCACCGCATCCGACAACTGCTGGTCAACACCCGACAGCGAAGCGATGTTGGTGCGGTCCTCCGCATTGAGTTCTTTCAGGGACGACACCAGCCGATCCGTCGAGATCTCGCCGGTGGCAGCATCGATGGCATGTTCCCAGAGCTGGCCGTCATGAAACGTCCTGACCCGGTACACCGGCGCACCTGACCCCCCATCGAAGCTGACATCGGAGGTCCTCGCGCCGGCGTGCGCCCGCTCGGCGATCTCGATGGCCCGGCTGAGCGACACCTGGGCGGTCCGGAACAGCTCAATTTGATGGGCGACCGCCTTGTCGTCAGACTCCGTTGCCTGCTCCTGGCCGGAGGAAGCCTCAGGAGCAGAAGGTGCGGCGACAGTGAAGGAGGGCGCGGATGCGAGCAGCGTCAGCAGACCGATCACGAGCAGGTGCCGTGTCGTTCTGGACTCTGTGCTCGTGGCGAGCGTGCGCGGATTCACCATCGATCCTCCTCCGTGGCGCGAAGCATCTGTTTCGCAGCCATGCGTCTCCCATCATTTGGGACTTCGATCCGGCATTTTTGAGTTCCGAACCGAGATCACATCGCGGCATTTTTCGCTCAACCGCCGCTTATTTGCGTGAAGGCACGAAACAATCTCTTCGGTGTTCGGGATGGAACCGGAGCAGAATCGAAAGACATCGGGCGTGCAGGCCTCGCGCTGTTCCGGCGTTCCCCGATCTTCTGCATCGGCTCGCGATGCGCATGACAGCGCCGTGATCGCAAGACCGACGGCCATGAGCTGGACGCTTCTTTGCAACAGGGCGGGGGCCAATGAGAGGATCCTTGCTGGTCCGGACGACTATCGCGCGTCGCGTTCGTGCGCCGAAAGGACACGGCCGACCCGTGTCCGGGTCGGCCGTCCGAGCAGCGCAAGCCGGCTTGGGGGCCAGGAAGACACAGGTTGCGCCGATCGAAGTCTGCGACGGCGTGAGCACTGGGCGAGTCCGGTGCGGCGGACATCGTCGGCTCACTTAACGAAACCGTACGGTATCGTTTAGTTATCGTCAACAGCTCTCGGGTGCCGGGGAGCCACGCAAATCGCGGGGCTGCCCGCGGCGTCGGGCATGGCTTGTCGAAATGTCAGCGGGGCGGGCGGGTGCGTGCGCCGGATTTCTGCGGCCGACCGCCAGGTCCGCCGATGCCGGTCATCAAGAGGCGCAAGGAAGCCCGCAAGCGTTTTTCCTCAGCCTTCCGGTCAATTGGAATGCCGTTGGTCGCTTGCCGGAAGGTGTGGCCGACGGTGATGTTGAGGTAGACCTCGGCGGCGATCGTCGTGTCCTCGATTTGGACCGCTCGCTCGGCGACCAGGCGATCAAACAGACGGGTCATCGTCGAAACGGCTTTCAGGTAGCCTTCTTCCTCGGCGAGCCTTGCGAGCTCGGGAAAATTGGTTGCCTGCGCCGCCACAATGCGGCCCAGAGCCCCCGGCTCAGGCCCGCTGATCAAATCGAGCATCTGCCGCGCGAGATCGAGAAGAACTTGCTCGACGGAAACGCCGGAAACATCGCTGCACTGCATTTCCGCCGCTGTCGAGAGCGGAGAGAGCCAGCGCGCAATCTCGCGCCGCAGCACGGCCTCGAACAGGCCGCGCTTGTCGCGATAGCGGGCGTAGACGGTGGGCTTGCTGACCCGCGCCGTTTCAGCGACGGCGTCGATCGACGTCGCCTCGAAGCCGCGCTCCAGAAAAAGCCGGGTGGCAACCTCGATCAGCCGCAGGTCGCGCTGGATGGCGGCGCTTTTTGTCGGGCGGCCGCCGCGGGATTTCGCAACGCTCTGCCGTGCCGCCCGTGCCATTAACCTCGTCAGTGGTTCCGTCCTGTCTGCGCTACTGTACCTCAGCTCTATATCGCGCCTCCGTGCAGCCGTCATCGCCAATCTGCCGGCGACGCCGGTCTCACGCCATCACGCGCTCGGGCAACAGCTCCGCGATCTGGACCGCGTTCAGCGCTGCGCCCTTCAGGAGCTGGTCGGCCGCCACGAAGATCGAGATCGAATGGCCGCTCGGGTCGCTCAGATCCTTGCGGATGCGGCCGACCAGCACGTCGTCCTGGCCGGAGGCATCGATCGGCATCGGGAAGTAATTTGCGGCGCGATCGTCCACGATCCGCACGCCTGGCGCGGCCGCAAGAAGCGCGCGCACCTGGTCCTCGCTGATCGGCTTCTCGCATTCGAAGGTGATGGCCTCGCAATGCGCGCGCAGCACCGGCACGCGGACGCAGGTGATGCCGACTGCGATGCGGTCGTCCTCGAAGATCTTGCGGGTCTCCTTGATGACCTTGGTTTCCTCGTCGTTGTAGCCGGTCTCGGGATCGACGGCGGTGTTGTGGTTGAACAGGTTGAAGGCATAAGGATGCGGCATCACCTTCGGCGTATAGACCTGTCCGTTCAGATTGGCGCGGGTCGATTCCACCAGCTCCTCCATGGCTGCGGCGCCGGCGCCGCTCGCGGCTTGATAGGTCGAGATGATCACGCGCTTGATCCGGTTCTTCTGATGGATCGGCCACAGCGGCACGAGCGCGGTGATCGCGGCGCAGTTCGGGACGGCGATGATGCCCTTGTGCTCGCGGATGCGGGACGCGTTGATCTCCGGGATCACCAGCGGCACGTTCGGGTCCATGCGGAAGGCGGAGGAATTGTCGACGACAACGGCGCCGGCCTTCACCGCAAGCGGTGCGAACTTCTTCGAGACGCCGCTGCCGGCCGAGAACAGGGCGATGTCGACGCCCTCGAAAGAGCGCTCGTTGAGCTCCTCGATGACGACCTTTTGGCCGCGGAAGTCGATGGTCTTGCCCGCCGAACGGCTGCTCGCCAGCGGCTTCAGCTTGCGCACGGGGAAGCCGCGCCGGTCCATGGTGGCGATGAACTCGGCACCGACGGCGCCGGTCACGCCGGCAATGGCAACTACGGGATCGTTCTTCACGGAAGTCTCCATCTTGTTTAAGCATGATCTTTTCGGAAAACCGGTGCCCACTTTTCCGGATCATGCTGTAGGGCAATAAAAAAAGCCCCGGACCTTCATCAGGCGGGGCTTCGGTTTGAGATGATGCGGTCGGTCCGACTACACGCGCACGCCTCCCAAGGCCCCGGAGAGCTTTTTGGTCGTGGTGGTGCGTTTGGTCGCGGTCATCATGGTGTTGGAACTTATGCGGGAGAGTTTTTGCGCCGTCAACGGCTTTGCGGCAGAAAAACGACGTCGGCGCGGTTGAACGAGCCACGCTGGCGCGCCATAAGCGGCCGCATGAGCCTTCCCAATCATTTCGAATTGCTCGCAACTGACGGCAATGCCCGTACTGGCCGGCTGACCACGCCGCATGGCGTGGTGCGCACGCCGGCATTCATGCCGGTCGGCACGGCCGGCGCGATGAAGGGCATGCACTGGCGCGAGGTGCGCGACGCCGGCGCCGACATCGTGCTCGGCAACACCTATCATTTGATGCTGCGGCCCGGCGCCGAGCGCATCGCAGCCCTCGGCGGGCTGCAGACGTTCACCGGCTGGAACGGGCCGATGCTGACGGACTCCGGCGGCTTCCAGGTGATGTCGCTGTCGGAGCTGCGCAAGGTCAGCGAGAACGCGGTGACCTTCCGCTCGCATATCGATGGCGCCAAGGTCGAGCTGTCGCCGGAGCGCTCGATCGAGGTGCAGCGATTGCTTGGCTCCGACATCGCGATGCAGATGGATGAATGCGTGCGGTTGCCGGCGGAGCGCGACGATATCGAGCGCGCGATGCGGCTGTCGCTGCGCTGGGCCGAGCGCAGCAAGCGCGCCTTCGAGACTGCACCCGCCGGCTACATGCTGTTCGGCATCGTGCAGGGCGGCGATCTCCCCGAGCTGCGCCGGCAAAGCGCCGAGGCGCTGGTCGAGATCGGTTTTCACGGTTACGCGATCGGCGGCCTCGCGGTCGGCGAGCCGCAGGCCGTTATGCTGGCGATGATCGAGGAGACTGCGCCGGCGCTGTCAGCGGATCGTCCGCGCTATCTGATGGGCGTCGGCACGCCCGAGGACATCCTCGAAGCGGTGGCGCGCGGCATCGACATGTTCGACTGCGTGATGCCGACGCGGAACGGACGTCATGGCGTGGCGTTCACCCGGTTCGGGCCGGTGAACCTGCGCAACGCACGACACGCCGACGATCCGCGTCCGCTGGACGAAGAGAGCGTGTGGCCTTCCGCGCGCAACTATTCGCGCGCCTATCTGCATCACCTCGTGAAATCGGGTGAGACGCTCGGTGCGATGCTGCTATCGGAAATCAACATCGCCTATTACCAGCAGCTCATGCAGGACATACGCGCCGCGATCGCGGGCGGAAGTTTTGAGGACTTCCAAAACCAAACGCGCGCCGATTGGGCGCGCGGTGACATCGCCGCCAGATAGGGCTTAGTTGCAGACGAAGCGCTTGACCGCGTGCTTGGTCACGAAACCGTAACCGCAGGTGTCGCAGGTCCAGAGATAGCTGATGATGCTGTCGTACAGATAGGCAGACGCTTCCGCAGCTATCATGGTGTCTGCGCACACCGGGCAGGTCGGCAGATCGCAGCCGCGCGGATTCGGACGAACCGCAATGGTCGACGGGATTTCAGCGATTGCTGTCATCGTGACCTCCTGGCGATCTGTGGGGAGCTTAACTTGGAGGTAACTTATACACCGATTTATTTGACGTTGTCGCAACACAAATGCGTTGGTTTATCGCTATTTAGAAACATTTCGCTGTTGCGATGCAGCGATTTGTTAATCGATCGTTTCCCTTCTTGCGCTGCGGTGGGCCCTGTTCCTAACTAACGAGAACCGCGATTTTCGCGGCACATTTTGCACAGGAGCCCCGTGATGGATGCGCCTTCAACTACGCGTGCAGCGCAACGGCCGGGACGAGGGCTGGTCTATGACTCCATTGTGGACGCGATCGGCAACACGCCGATCGTCCGCCTGCGCCGGTTGCCGCAGGCGCATGGCGCGCACGCGACGATCCTCGCCAAGCTGGAATATTTCAATCCGGCGGCGAGCGTGAAGGATCGCATCGGCGCGGCGATGATCATCGCGATGGAGAAGGCCGGCATCATCAATGCCGACACCGTGCTGATCGAGCCGACCTCGGGCAATACAGGCATCGCGCTGGCGTTCGTCGCGGCCTCGCGCGGCTATCGGCTGAAATTGGTGATGCCGGAATCGATGTCGATCGAGCGCCGCAAGATGCTGGCGTTTCTTGGCGCCGAGCTCGTGCTGACGCCGGCAGCGCAGGGCATGAAAGGCTCGATCGCGGCCGCCGAAGAGCTGGTGCGCACGACGCCGAATGCGGTGATGCCGCAACAGTTCAAGAACCTCGCCAATCCGGAGATCCATCGCCGCACCACCGCCGAGGAGATCTGGAACGATACCGGCGGGAACATCGACTACTTCGTTGCGGGAGTCGGCACCGGCGGGACCATCACCGGCGTCGGGCAGGTCCTGAAGCCGCGCAAGCCCTCGCTGCGCATCGTCGCTGTCGAGCCCGAAGAAAGCCCGGTGCTGTCAGGCGGCCAGCATTCGCCGCACAAGATCCAGGGCATCGGCGCCGGTTTCATTCCTGACATCCTCGATCGCTCCGTGATCGACGAGATCGTCAAGGTCAACAGCACCACCGCGATCGAGATGTCGCGCGCGCTGGCGCGCAACGAAGGCATTCCCGGCGGCATATCTTCCGGGGCGGCAATCGCCGCGGCGCTTGAGATCGGCAAGCGGCCGGAAGCTGCGGGAAAGACTATCCTGGCCGTGGTGCCGTCGTTCGCCGAGCGCTATCTGTCGACGGCGCTGTTTGAGGGGATCTAGCAATGGCCGATCAACCGAGGCGACCGCGCACGCTGAACGACGCCCGCAGCGAGGCGGAAGCGGCGTTCAAGCGCGCCACCACGAAGGTGGCCGAAGCGCCGCCCAAGAAGAATGCCGCTCCCGGCGTGCGCGAGCAAGTTACGCTGCGCATCGACCAGGACGTGCTGGAGTGGTTCCAGGAGGGCGGCCCGGGCTGGCAGGACCGCATCAACGAGGCGCTGCGCAAGGCGGCGGGGAAGTAGCTCCGACGAGGAGCCGCCAGAAACTGAAAAGCCCGGCGTGAGCCGGGCTTTTCGTTGAACGTTTCAAGGGCGTTAGCGACGGAACGCGCCGCCCAGCATGCCACCCACGACGCCGCCGACGAAGGCGGCTCCCGGATCGATGCCACCGCCGTGATGGCGGGGGGGAGGGGGAGCGCTGCCGCCACCACCTCCGCCGCCACCGCTGCTGGCGCGACGGCGCGGACGCTCTTCATCGCTCGAGCTCGTCGACGTGGTCGCCACGACCTCGGTCAGCAGCGCCTTGTGCTGCAGCCTATTGAGGTAGCCGCTCTTCGGATAGCCGCGCGCGGCCTGCCAGCGCGTGATCACGGCGCGGGTGGGCTCGTCGAATTTGCCGGTGGCCTTGACGTCGAAGCCGAGCCCGTTGAGGCGGCGCTGCACGTCGCGGCGCTGGCCCTTGTCGAGGCCGATCTGGTCCTCGGTGACCTGGCTTGCTTCCTCGGTGAAGGTCGCAGGATCGATGCCGGCGCTAAGGTTACGCGTCTGCGTGCTCGGAGCCGCGGCGCTCTCAAGCGCGGCGATGCGGGCGAGCGCGAGCGAACGGAACTGGCCGTTCGGATAGCTCGAGAGATAGGCGTTGAACTCTTCGGTCTTGTTGGAGTCCTTGATCGAACGCCAGAACTCGAGCTCGACGTCCGAACTCGGCGCGGCTGCAACCGCGGTCGATGCCACAGGCGTGCCCGCCGCGGTGGCCGGGTTGTTCGCCGGCGCGCCGTTGAGATAGACCGAGCCGATCAGGTTGGTGTGGCCCCAGGGCAACTGGCCCTTGCTGGTCTCCTCGTTGACCTGGGCGCGGACCTTGGTCATCGCCTGCTGGATCTCGACGCCGGGCTGGGTGATGTTGGCGATCAGCGCGCGCGTGAACGGGCTGTTGGCGCCTTCCTGGCCGTCGAGCGCGGTCTGGCCCGGGCCGGTTGCGAACGCGATCAGCGTGCCTTCGCCGGATTTCATTTCGGCAAGGCCGGTCTGCACGTTGACGCTGCGGGTCGCCGAGTTCGACTTGATCTTGGCGGCGAACGGATTGTCGCGGCAGGCATCGAGGAACACCAGCTTGACCTTGGCGTCGCTCATGGTCTGGTCGAGCGTGAGGTCGATGTTGATGGCAGAGCCCAGCTTGACGTCCATCTCCGACTTGATGTCGGCATCGACGGGCAGAAGATAGTTGGTGCCACTGATCGCGATGCCGTGGCCGGCATAGTAGAACACCGCGATGTCGGCTCCTTGCGCCTTCTTGCCGAAGTCGAGCAGCTTCTCGGTCATCTTGTCGCGGGTGAGGTTGGTGCCCTCGACCACCTCGAATCCGACGTTGCGCAATGCGCTGGCCATCGACTTGGCGTCCATGGTCGGATTGGGCAGCGGCGTCACGTTCTTGTAGGCGCCGTTGCCGACGACGAAGGCGACGCGTCTGTCGGCCCGGGCGGCAGTTGCGGTCAGCGCCACGCAGATCAGCGAGGCGAGGAGGGTAAGGGTGCGCATTGAAATCCCCCAGCAGAATCGAAAAGGCTTTGGCTCTATCGCATTGTGTCAGACTACACGATAACACTACCGTTCGCGCAGCATAAAAATACCGCTGCGGTCGACGAGAGAATCGCGTTGCCATAAGGCATGCCATGAAATGCGCGGCGGCTACGTGATCTACGTCACAACCGCGCAGATCGTCAGGTCCCTGCGCGGGCGTGAGCCGGCGCGTTCGGTTTCAAGTTCAGGAGATTGCCGGTCAGGATCAGCACCGCGCCGAGCACGGTGAACAGATCGAGCTGCTCCGAATAGATCAGCCAGCCCGCGGTCGCGGTCAGCGGCACCCGGAGGAAGTCCATCGGAATCACGACGGTCGCGTCCGCGTACAGCAGCGCGCGCGCCATGCAGTAGTGCGAGAAAGTGCCGCAGAAGGCGATCAGGACGACCCAAACCCAGACATATGCCGGCGGCCATGTCCAGACATAGAGCGACGGCAACAGGCCTGCGGCCGACTGCACGACCAGCATCCAGAAGATGATCGCCAGCGTCTGCTCGGTGCGGGTCAGCGACTTCACCATCGCAACCGAGATGCCGAAACCTACGGCAGCTGCAAGCGCGATCAGTTGGCCCGGATTGATCTCGCCCGTGGCGGGGCGGACGATGATGATTACGCCGATCAGGCCGAGCACGATCGCTGTGATCTTCCACATCGTCATGCGCTCGCCGAGGAAGGCTGCCGCGAGGATCGCTGTCCAGATCGGCATGGTGAACTCGATCGCCACCACCTGGCCGATCGGGATCAGCGTCAGCGCGAAGAACCAGCCGAGCTGCGCGCCGTAATGGATCAGATTGCGCGCGACGTGCATGTGCACGCGCGCGGTCTTGAGGATCGAAAATCCGCCACTCGCGTGGATCAGCGGATAGAGCATGAAGAAGCCGAGGATCGAGCGCGCTTCCATGAGCTGAAACACGTTCATGTCCCGCATGGCTTCGCGGCCGGCAATCGCGATCACCAGCATCAGCGTGAGCCAGCCCGCCATCCACAACGCGGCCTTGATCTTGGAAGGGGTGCGGTCCATCGGCGATGCGGAGAAGGAGGGGGACGGGCGGGAACATCGGTATCGGCGAGGCCCACGCGATTTGCAACTCGCGATTCCGAGAAGGCAGCGATGCAGGCCCTCAGCTTTGCCGTGATGGCCCCTTAGGTGCTAAGCATCGTCCCGCTTCTGGGAGGATAAATTCATGCATGTCTTGCAACCGGCCGAATGGTCGAAACCCCGCGGCTTCTCGCACGGCGTCAGCTTCGACGCATCAGGCAAATGGATCGTGCTGGCGGGCCAGACCGGCGGCGATGAGAAGGGCGATTACGCGCCGGAGATGGCAGCGCAGGTCGCCACTGCACTGAAGCGGATCATCAGGCTCTTGAGCGAAGCCGGCGCCGGGCCTGAGCACATCGTGCGCCTGACCTGGTATCTGACCAATCGTGCTGAATACGAGGCCGCGGGCGCCGGAATCGGCGCGGCCTGGAAGGAGACGCTGGGGCGCAATTTCCCGCCGTCCACTCTGCTTTATATCGACGGCCTGGTCGATCAACGCGCCAAGGTCGAGATCGAAGTCACCGCCTTCGTTCCCGCGGCATAGGTGGCGCTGATGGCAAACCGTAAGACGTCGGCGGATTTCGTGACCGGCTTCGCCACCGGCTGGCCCGAACATCAGCCCGACATCATGGTACTGTCGCTGACGACGCACAAAGGCGTGCAGGATTTTGCGTTCAACAAGGAGCAGGCTCTGCTGATCGCCAAGACCATCAAGGACACCGCCGAGCGGCTGGCGAACCCAAAGACGAGCTGAACGGGTTTCCTGAATTATCGCCCGCTTCCGCGGGCGAGCGGCGTGCGCGAGCTATCTCGATAGCGAGATGTCCGCTTCGCGGAACCCGTTATCGGCCCTGATGCTGACAGATTGCTTGTTGCCGCTCGTCCGCATGCTGAGGTTCGCATTGAACCCGCCGGCATTAACGGCAACCTGGAAATTACCGCCGCCGCCGCGACCCTGCAGGCTCCCGCTGATCCCGCGGCTACCCTCGGTCCAGTTACCGGAGATCGCGCTACCCTGGGCGACGACATCGGCTTGCAGGTTGAACTTGTAGGCATCGCTGGCGCAGGTCAGCGACATCGCCATGTTGACGCCGCCGACGCGGTAGGTCGCGCGGCAGCGGATGCGCTCCCTGGAGCCGTCGTCCAAGGTTACGCTGCCACCGCCAGACCAAGTGCCGGCCATCCCGGCAAACGGGCCGGACTGAGCATGGCCGGGGGAGACCAAAAACGTTGCCGCAGCAAATGCCGCCGCGACAGTCAGCCGCCGTGCGGAGGGGAACAGCTTCGAGGTCCGGTGGATCTTACTGACGGGAAGCTTCCCATCGACCGCTGCACGGTACGCCTGCTGATGCCCCATTCCACTTCCCCGATCCGGAGTTGCCACTGAGCTGTCCGTTGGCATATGCACCATTGATCGAGACTCGCACAAGGCCCTCACGGCCGACCCTGCCCGAGATGCCAGCGCCCGGCGCGGAGATTTGACCGTCCGTGACCGTAACCGTGGAAGAGGTCGAAGGCTCGCAGGTTCCAGTTTTGGTGACCACGGTGACCTGCCAGAGGCCGTCATAGGGCTGCTGGGCCGAAACAGGGGCAGAAATCAGGGCAGCAGAACCGAGAAAGGACGCAAACAAGAGCGCGCGAATGCGGGCAGGACGCATGGATCAGATTTCCTTGAAATGTGTGTGATCAGTCCGGCTTATCCGGACACAATGTGTTCAAAATGGGCCGTCCTGTGGAAGGCAAAAAGTTCCTGCGAGATCAAACACATCATGGTGAACTTGCATGGTGAATCCGCAGAGTGAATCCGCACATCGAAAGACAGGCGCGTTCGATTCTTGCGGCAGACTTTGGGCGTTCAGTGCCTGGCGTCAGGGAGACTGGGTGCCTTGGTCGCGAATTGCTCATCCTGCGGCTTGGCAGGAAGACTGCCATGAGCTCTGGCATAGTCGATCACTTCGGCGAGCAGCCGGAGCCCCAGCGGCGCAAGTGCACGCTCCCAGAGCTCGCGTGCGGTTTCGCCCTTCTTGACGAACACCCAGTCCTGCGCCGCGATGGCGCCGGCATCCATGCGATCGGCGAGATGATAGATGCTGCCGCCCGCGATCGGATCGCCTTCCTTGATGGTCCATTCCACGGCAGCCATGCCGCGATGTCGGGGCAGTAGCGAGGGATGGTAGCCGATCCCGCCGAGTTTCGCGGCGGCCAGCGCTTCCTTGCCGACGCGGGCGTGGCTGTGGGCCGTTACGATCAGATCGGTGTCGGGGGCGATCTCGGAGGCTACAACGAGCTTCGGATTGGCCTGCACCACCACATCGATCCCTGTGGCCCGCGCAGCCGCCGCCAGCCGGTCTTCGCCATCGTGCACCACGACCCTGACGACATCGACTTCGCGTTGGCGCAGCATATTCAAGGTCGCCACGCCGAAATGGCGGGAACCGACGAGGGTAATCCGCATATCTGTGTTCCGTACCTGATCTTGCCGTTATGCCGATAGCACAGGGCAGCCGATTGTCCTGCCGCCGGGAATGGACAAGTTCCTGGTTATCAACAGAACGGCGCTGCAGCGAGCCGGTCTGGCGCATGGGACGGGTGCGCAACAGCCGTCACGGCAGGGCCGGGAACCGGTGGGTTTCCAGGCCATAAGAGATAGGTCACGTCTCTTCCACGCGGCTGACCAAGGCCTTGTCGATCCTCCGGCCGTCGAGATCGACGATCTCGAACTGCCAGCCATGGGCCGTGACCTTTTCGCCGACATTGGGGATCGCGCCGAATTCCTGTAGCAGGAAGCCCGCAAAGGTCTGGTAGGGCCGCGGCGAGGGAAGGGTGATGCCGAGCAGGTCGGCAAATTCGAGCGCCGGCATCCAGCCCGAGATCAGGTAGGAGCCGTCATCGCGCCTGACGTAAGCGGGTTCCGCCGGCCCCTCCTCGGTGTGGAACGCGCCGACGATCGCTTCCAGAATGTCGGCGCTCGTCACCACGCCCTGGAAGGTGCCGTATTCATCGTGCACCAGGCCGATATGGACGGCAGAATCGCGCAGGATCGCGACCACGTCGCGTGCATCGACGGTCTCCGGAATCACCGGCGCCTGACGGACGAGCGAGCGGATGTCCGGCGTTCCGCCGGACAGATAAGCATCAAGCAGATCCTTGGCTTGAACGATGCCAAGTGCAACGTCGCCATTGTCGTCGAATACGACCACGCGAGAGTGGTTGGTCTTGAGCAGCGTTGCATGAATCTCGGAAGGGGGATCGGTGAGGTCGATCGAACTGACTTCGTGGCGCGGTGTCATCACCGCGCCGACCGGAAGATCGCCGAGCCGCATTACGCCCGCGATCATCTCTTTTTCGCCGGGCTCGAGCACGCCGGCGTTTTCGGCTTCGACCACCAGCGTCCTGATTTCTTCCTCGCTGACTTTCTCTTCGGCTTCGCCACGATGGCCGAGCAGCCAGAGCAGCGCCTTGCCGGAGCGGTCGAGCAGCCAAACCAGCGGCAGCGAGATCCTCGCCATCCACACCATGGCCGGCGCGACCCTGACCGCAATCGCTTCCGGATCGCGCAGCGCGATCTGCTTAGGCACGAGCTCGCCGACGATCAGCGAGGCATAGGTGATGACGGTGACGACAAAACCGACGCCGATGGCATCGGCGAGCGCTGGGGAGACACTGAATCCGAGCAGCCATTGCGAGACCCGCTGCCCAAGCGTTGCCCCGGAAAAAGCGCCCGAGAGCACCCCGATCAGGGTAATGCCGATCTGCACGGTGGAAAGGAATTTGCCCGGGTCGGATGAAAGCGCCAGCGCTTGCCGCGAGCCGCTCACGCCTTTTTCGACCAATCCCGCCAGCCTTGCTGGCCGGGAGGAGACGATCGCCAGTTCCGACATCGCAAGCAGGCCATTGACGACGATCAGGACAAAAACGATCGCAAGTTCCAGATAAAGCACGATTAAACCTTCTTTAACGCTCAGCCGCGACAGCACCGAACATATAGGAAACGCAACCCGTTTGGCTGCGGCTTGCCGACCGCCGTCGGGAACAGCCGCGCCGCGCGAAGGTGTTAACACAGGTTCGGCTCGGTGTGAGGGGCGTCACATCGTGAAGCCGGGGAGCGGCGGTACAAACTCGGCCACCGCAATAGCTGGCGATAGAGCGACGCAGGTGGATGCTCCAGGCCTGACGGCCTGGCGCATGTTCGGTTCTGATCGAATCAGAAGTCTAGCGCCAAGCGAGAATCCGCATCTCTGGTCTTGCGAAGCTGCGCTCCGGCTGCCCGCTCTGCTTCGGCTGGGGCGCGGCAACGCGCTCGAGACGCGCGCGCAGATCGGCGTTGTATTGCTTCATCTGGTTGCGCAGTTCGCGCCGGCCGAAAGCGGTCAGCGAGGGATCAGCGAGTTGCAGCCAAGCGGCGCGAAGCCATTCCTGCAACGCGCGGATGTCTTGATCCAAGATCTCTGGTTGGGTCATGCCGCCAAACCGTGTGAGAATCGATCAAGACGCGAGTAGGTCTGATTCGTCAGAGAATACCTAGGACAAAATAGCGTCAGGGTTGCATTTCGAACGGCTGATCAGTGCCATCCTCATTCGACCTCATCCGGATTCGAGCGCAGCATGTCCATCGCGACCCAGATGCCGGCAAGCACCGCGGCGATCATCGCGACGTGCCGGATCTGCGTGGTGGAAAAGCCGAGATCCTCATGAGCGACATATTCCAGTATGATTGCCGCGTACCCCGCGACAACGACGGCGGCGATGATCGTGGGCAGGTCGAACTTCTTTTCCATGGCGGCACCGCGGTCCTAGGGCGCCCTGTCTAGCGCGCCGAAACGCCGACCGCTGTGACGTGGTTCACGTCAGCTATTCAAACCGTGCCGCTGTCTCGTGTCGGCCCTGGACGGGTAGAGAAAGATGACTTGGGCCTCGGGGAGTTGGAGCGGGACGTGCGGCGACGTGCTGACCACGCGCTGACTTCCGTCGGTCTCGGTGTAGCTCCTCAGAGTCTCCAACAACAGGAAGAATTTTTCGGCAAGCACGGCAGCCTCCATCAGTGCTTTCTAATCTGTGCGAGGCGCGCCGCTAGCAATTCAATCAACTAAACGAGAGGTTGCAGGCGCAAACCGCTGCTGCAGCGCAATCGCAGGTGCCGGTGACGAAGCCAGACAGAGCTTGCTGGACCGTTCTGTCATGCTGCGCCGATCGCAAATGCTCGACGTCCCGTAGTCGCCCGGATGGATCGCGCCTCAGATTTTGCGTATGACACGATCGTTCCACCAGACATCATCGCGCTGATGGGGCGGGGGATGATGCGACGAGGCTCGGTCTCTAGGTTGACCGGGCCTCGTCCTTTTTGCTTTGGGCGGTTCACGAATATCGGCACGGCGGGCGGGTCGACCTCGCTCTAACAAGCATTCTCCTGAGCCCGCTTTTTCAACTCGCGATCGATCAGCGTTTGCGTCCGGCGTATCGCGAGCGCCTCCAATGGCGTTCGCATCAGGCCGGTCCTCGCTTGATCGCCGATCCAGAATATCCAGCGCCAGACGTGGCGCTGCCTGGTTTTCTCGACGGTGAATTCAATCCCTTGGTGCTGCATGGCCAGCGGCTATGATGAATCTCTGCGCCCCTCATCGTGGACTTGCCTCACCAGAGTCGAATGGTCTGCTGATATTGTCGTGATATCGCGATGTGTCTGCATCGTTCGGTACGAAGAAATCCAGCGCGTTCAATCTTTGCTTCTCAAAAAGTTGGGCCCCGGCTTGCTCGGGGGACAATCGCCGGGGCCCTTGGGAAGGTGGATCATGTCGTCCCAATCGACGGGACGATAACCTAGGAGGCGGCCAGGCGTTCCGAATTTTCCTAAGAATGATGCCGAACTATCCCGATTTACGTGAAGGTGATCGAGGAACGACGCCGGTTCGGACCCGTTGCAAATATCCAGTCTCGGAGTCGAAGATGCCAGAAGAGAATGATCTTGAAGGGCCGCAGGACCAAGGCGCCGAACGCAAGAGCGAAGTGATGGGTCCGCGCGTTGGCCCGACGCGCATGAGAGCAACATGAGCCGCGCTTTTGTCAGGGAAGGCGAGGGTAAGCTCGACGATCTGCCCGATCGGCCGATTTCGGACGCGCGAAACGATGTCACCAGGGAAGGCCTTGCCCAGATCGAGGCCGCAGTCGCGGCCGCGCAAGAAGCGTTGGTGGCGGCACAGGCGGAGGGCGACCGCTCGGCGATCGCGAGCGCCTCACGTGACTTGCGTTATTGGAGCGCGAGGCGCGCTTCCGCCAATGTGGTGGCAGAGCCCGAGGACGACGGCCAGGTTCGGTTCGGACATGCCGTTACAATCCTCCGCGATGACGGTCGACAACAGACCTTTCGGATCGTCGGCGAGGACGAGGCGGATCCTGCTCACGGCACCGTCTCGCACGCCTCACCATTGGCGCGAGCGCTGTTTGGCAGGAGGGTGGGAGACGTTGTCCGCGTTGGCAGCGGTGAGGCGGAAATCCTCAACGTCTCCCGTATGAATGCGCTTGGCGAGGCGTGACCGCTCGTGCCGCGAGCGCTTGGTCTCAAACTACATCACATCGGCAAAAACGTCGTCGATCACGGCAAGAGACACCGGGATCACAGCCAGTTCGTCCTGCTCCGAAGGACCTGACGTTCCCTTGATGTCCTGGACCACCCGGCTCTTGAAGTTGCGGAGCCACTGCATCGGCTCCTCGCCACTCTGCAGTGCTTGCTCGGCCAATATGTGGCGCATGAGAACAAGCATCGCATGCTGGTAACCGACAAAATCACTATCCATAGCGCTTCCTCGAAATGAGCTGGGCAATTCCTCACGGGCCCATCTTATACTTTTTCTTCGGGCCGATCCGCTTGATGAAAAACAAAACCCCCACCGACCGGGAGGAAGGCGGGGGCTCTTGCGGGTGGATGGCACGAGGCCAGGTGAAACCCTAGGTGTCGCCCCAAGGACCCACAATTCTGAGAAAAGCGCCGAGATACGGTTCCGGCAAGGCGATTTTGTAGGCAGCCATCCGACCCACGCTAGTCGGACTCTTCGCAGGAGCCGCTGGAGCCGGCTTCATCGAGCAGATTCAACGCGGTGTCGATCTGCTCGAGCAGCCGCTCGATCTCCGCGCGTTCGTTCGCCCCGGGATTCTCCTGCAGCCGCTCGAGCAATTGCTGCTTTTGCGCGAGGAGCTTTGCCGCGGTCGTCATTCGGATCTCCTGGCGCAGTCGCCGTGGTGTCAGAGGTCTCGCTGATTGGCTGCGCGCTATCGATTTCTTCCGCCCGATCCAGAACCCTGGCTGCCGGTTCCATTGCTGGATCCTGTCGTCTGGCTCTGGTCAGACTGACCGGGAACGCGCGCGCCCTGCTTCTCCTGGCCGGCCACATAGCCTGACTCGCCCGAGTTGCGGGTCTTGACGCCCTTGTTGGCGTCGTCCTGCATCTGTTGCTTGCCGGGTGTCATCTGCTGCGCCGCTGCCGGCAGCGCGATCGCGCTTCCCAGGGCGATGAGCATTGCGATAGTTGAGGTCCGCATGCGCGCTCCTCCCATGTTGGCTCCTTGCAAAAACGCGCAAGGCGGCAAACGTTTCCGGAGGCGCTGGAATTTAGGCCGGTGCGCTCGGCGAGGGCTATCACGGTACGGCAGCAGCGCTATGAGACATCGCCCGCTCAAGATTGCTAGAGCGGGAAGGCATCCAGACGAAATCAGGTTCGCGCTAGCCGGTCCGATAAGCGTCGAGCGCGTGCGCGAGGAAGATACCCACGCTCACCAGCGCGAGGATTGCTGCAGAGGTCTCGATCATTGCTGCACCTCCTGTTGTGCCAGGGAGGCGAGATATGTGCTGCACGATTGTTCCCAGAACAGGTCCAATATGAACTGCATGTTTGCCATCCCTGTTTTCCTTTTGAAACGTAGATAGCTCGCACTTTGTTTCAGGACGTTTTCGTCATTGGTGGAAAATGGTTTCGTGCGATGCAAACGGTCCGGCGCCTGACACAGTCCGCCACGCGAGCGACAAGATCAGGCCACAATCCACGGAGAGCTCGGCCGCGGCGGCGAAGGCATGCAGCGCGTCCGGATCAAGCGCCGGACATCCACACATCATCGTCGCCGCGCCTTGAGCAGAGAGATACTTTCCGTGGATCAATTCTTGCCCGCGGTACCCGGGCTTGATCCTCCGTACTGCGACGATCCGGTGCCACTCAGCGAGGTGGGGCCGGCGGCTGTGCCGTTCGGATTACCCAAATTTTTCGCGTGGTGCGCGCGGTGATGACGCTTGGCGGCATCCGCCGGCACGAAGGTCAGCGAGAGCATGGCCAAAGTGGTCAAGGCGACTGCAACGAATTTCATTTCACTTCCTCCTGGAGGGATAGGTTCGTGTAGTTGGGCGCCCTGCGGAGGAAAACGAGATCAGGTTTGCATCGCCGCCAGCGAGTTTCGTGCGAAATGAAAACGTCAGCGAGTATGAAAGTCTTCTTGGAAAGAAAGCAGAGCAGGCGAGGCGGAAAGCGCGGAGACGCTCATCAACGCGATCGCCGCTCTGGGAAGGCGACACCGCCGCGACGGCGGAGCATCAGGAACGCGACGCCAGCAGCAAAACCGCGGCAAGATTTGCCACGAACAGCGTCGCATCGATGACGAAAATCCTGAGCATCGGGCCCTTCAATACGGGCCAGTATGCCACCCCGACGCGACCCCCGCGCATCAGGACCGGGAGGTTATAGGCGAACTGGCTGAAGTGGCACGCGGCGAAGAACAGGAACAGCGCAAGCTGCGCGTCAATCGCCTGAAAGAAGGGCGGCCGGGCGAGAAGATAAAGCGACAAGAGACCGATTGGCAGATTGATCCCGCCCAGAAATGCCACGCTGGCGGACAAGGTCGGTGCAATCGGATTGCCGCGCTCTTCCCGGGGCACCAGGATCTTCAGCGTATTGCGCTGGGCAATGCTGAACTGGATGAATGCGCCGCCGAACCAGAGTGCGTTGAGGAGCAGGACGAAATCCGAGAATCGCATGGGCTACTTTCCGTAGAAGGCTTCGCTGCGCACCACACGGCCGGCATCATCGAAGTCCATGAACTCGCTGGCGCGCGTGTCGCCCAGTTGCCACCACACCGTTAGGCGCGCGATCGTTTCGTCCCAGCTCCAGTCCAGGATTTTCAGGTCTGCGTTTTCGATGCCTCCATAAGCCTTGCGCCAGTAGGCGCGAATGTTCTGGGCGCCAACGACCACGGGAGAATCCGTCAGTTTGAGCGCCAGGGGGCTGCGCATCTCGGCGTTGTCGGCCAAGTGCGAGACGACGGCATCGATATCAACCTTGCACCAGTTGGCGCACCACGCCTCGACGAAGCGCCCGGCGGCCGCCCGGTCCATTGTCCGTCCGCTCATGCTTCCGCCCTCCTCAAGTGCAACCGCTGAAGAGTGGCACAGTGAGATATTGACGTCAATCAGGTTGACCTGAGAGCGCAGTCAGTTGTTGTCGGCGATGGCTTCCATAACGGCCATCCACGCGGCTGCGCCGGACGGCCCAGCACGATCAAATGCCTCGCGCAGGACCTCCCGCTCGTAGCCCGATGCTCGTTGTTCGATGCGTTGCCCTGCCTGCGTCAGGCGCAGCAATTTGGATCGATGCTGCTCGGGCGACCGCTTCGATGTCAGGAGCTTGCGCTCGAGCAACAGGCCGAGCGGCCGGTTCAAAGCTTGCTTGGAAATGCCGAGGACCTCGATCAGCGAGCCGATCGAGATGTCGGGCCGCCGTGCGACGACATAGAGAATGCGATGGTGCGGGCGTGATAGGCCGAGCGTGGCGAGATACCGGTCGGCCGAGAGCGTCATCCCGCGCCAACCATAGTACATGAGCTCCAGCGCCGCGTCCAAATCGTGGAGCTTGTTGAGGGAGGCGCGGTGCAGGCCCGCGGCGTGAGAAGCGGTTTTTTGCATTTGCCTATCGTGTCGAATTTGCCGAAGAGAATCTATCCTCGCGCGCGCAGCTCCGGTCGCAGCACCTTCCCCGTTACCATTATCAGTAGCGTCTCAGGAAGCGACTGCGCCGCCGCTAGCGTGCAAACGCGTGAGGACATATGACGCTGCCCTGGACGCGCGAAGGCGCTCCTCAAAGGGGCGCTCTTACCCACACACCAACTTCCACCACCAGGCGAACACGCCCGCGAGGAGGGGGGAAGACGTCTGGGAAACCGCCGCGGCTCTCGCGTAGTTGCCGGCGATCTCGAGCATGGCGTTGCGCGACTCGTCGAGGAGGCACAGCGCAGCTTGTTCGCGGGCTACTCGCTCCAATCGACGAGGCTCTTCTGCCTCGTTCATTGTGGTCCAATTCGGGGGAAAGAGAAGCATTTCCAAACGGTAAATGGGTAGGTCAGGCCTGCTGTCATAAATCTATCACTAAACTCCACTGGGCCCCCCATCACTTTTGCTGGATCGATCCCCACCCGAGGAGGCTACGGGGCGTCATGGGTGTGAGTTAATTGAAATCATGTCGTCGCTTGCGGGCTCGAGTCCGACGCCTGGCGGACATAAAAGCTCTGACGGCATAGCCAACCAGAGCGCCGACAAGAAAGACGCCCGCCAACAAATCTGGTGCAGGCAACTCCATGGGAGGATCCCTGCTGGGGTCAATAGCTGATTAATGGCCCAAACGCGCCGAAACTCCCCACACAAACCGGTGAGATTCTGTCCATGGGTGATTAACTCACGCCACAATCACGACTGACAGGCTCAATCAGCGGCGTCTCGGCTTCCTGGAAGGCTGGCAGGTCCAGCGAGGTCCGGCCGAACTTGTTATGGGCCATCCGACAGCTGCGCGCGCAAACCGGCCCGACGCTCTGAGCTGTCGCATTGAGACGGATGCGGCCGGCTAAGGTGACCTCGACCATATCGCTGATGATATCATCGCGTATGTTCGTCGTCTGAGTTTTGGCGCAAGTGTTTTGGCGCAAGTATTTGAGCGGCCCGAGACATAGGTGACAAAACGTACCGGACACATGGGTTACACTTTCTGAACAGCGCTGTCTCGTAGAATATCCCACCACGTTCTTTTCGCTGGAAAGTCCACCAGGACGAAATGATCTGGTGCGTCTTGCGGCTACAGCGTCGATTATACGGCCGTGCGGCACGTCCATCTGTCCTGGGATACGGGCGGACCGCTGAAAATCGTTTGGTGCTTGTCGCCCTGCAGCCGGAACAGATCCGCGGCTGCTCATTTACTCTCTGCTGCTGCCACTCTACATTGCCTGGTGACGCTATGAGAGAAGGTGATCGCATCATTCTGCTGCTTCGTATTACCAAGAATCTATCAGACCGTCTTACGCAGGGGGTACGCTTGAGTCGTACTGCCGAGGATCTATCAGCCCGCCTTCAGCAGGTGGCGCGCTTGAGAGCAGAACTGGAAGGACGCCTCGGGCGGCGACCACCTGATCGGATCGCCTGAGCTTAGGAACTCGATTTCCCAGCTGACTACCGGAACGAGACGCGCGGCTGATCGTTGTCGATGTTCCAGCGGGCCGTCATTAGGTCCTCTGGCTAGCCAATCTCGACCTCCAGCAGCACCATCGCGACTGCGACACGATAGTCTTCTTCGTTTTTGCACCGCCGCCAGATTAGGGACAAAGGCTCCGCGCGCGAATTGTATGGTGTGCCCACACGATCACCAACCGGGTGTGCACAGCCCCCCCCCCGCAGCTCGGTCTTACCCCCGGCCGGGCTGCGCCTTAATGCCCGCAACGGCTGGCGGTAGGATTCAATCGCTCGGATCTACCGACGAGGCCGCGATGGCTTGCTCTACATCCCTGACCAACGCTCGGTGGTGTTCGGCAAGCTTTGCAAAGAGTGCTTTCTTCGTCGCGTTTGTCGCGAGCTTGCTGATTAGATCGCACTCCTCGGCTTCATTCCGAAGCTTTTCCAGGTGCGCCTGCATATCCTTCATGGTTCTTTCCGGGTTCCAGGAAGACCCAGGAATAGGGCAGGCAGGTATCCCAAGGCAATAACCTGCGGAAGCTCATGCCGGGGCCAATGCCATGCACTGGGCTCGACGCGTCCCGACATCTTGAATCGAGGCGCAGCGGACCGGCCCAATTTTCCCTGACGTCTTAACTTACTTGAATGTAGCTCTAGACTGTCCGCGATTAGCGTTTTTACATGGAAGGCAAACGTAAGCGCAATCGGGCCAAACGACCACTTCACTCCAGGAACGACTGATCAGCTCTGCCGAAGAGGCTCGCGCTCGCGCAAGACACCTATCGCCTGGTGCCGAGCGGGAGAAGCTGCTTCGAAAAGCGCGGCAAGCCGCGCGCGCGGCGGAGCTGGATGAGGTTCTTAGCTTGGGCCCATCGAAATGACGTGCAGATAGACTTCACGAGGCTCGGGGTGGCGCATGGGCGAAAGCCGAGATGTGCCAGGCGTCGTCGGCGATCTTGCGAAACCGCCTGGTCCAGTCGTTGCCGCGGCGGGTGAACATCTTGATCGTCTCATTGGCGAGGTGGACCTGGACGCGATAGCCGTCGAACTTGATCTCATGGATCCATCTGGCGCCGGGTAAGGGGCCTTGGTGCCGAGGGCCGCCGGCTTCTTACGCTGAAACGCCACTCGCATGACTCCACGCGACGAAGGCCGATT